>JAGNTI010000010.1 GCA_017987615.1 Sediminibacterium sp.
TTGTAAAACACTAAACTGACTTAGTGGGCCAATATACTTTACCGGTATTTTTGGCATAAGGACTGGGTGAGACAAATCCGCTGCAAAGCCCGGATAACCCTGTGTATCAGGTACCCAGCACTCCGAAAATTTATTGATAAAAAAGAACTGTAGTTGTTGAATCATTTTTTCAGCCCATTTAAATGGCGCTTTAACAATCAACTGATGGCTAATAAAAGTGGTTTTTAATTGACTATTGTACAGACCATACCTGTTATCAGAAATCACCTGATCAAATGCTGTTGCATGTAATTGTAACCAGCGGTGCTCTTTATAAATTGCAGCAGCAATTTTTGGTAACTGAAAAAATAAAACAACAGGGAGCCACCAAGCTTTTTTACTATACCGAATATTATATTTAGGTATCGTTACATAAGTGTTACTCGGAAAATAATATTGTAATAATTTTTTTTGTGCGCCATCAGCGGCAATGGTAACCATGTGGCCCTTTTCAATACAATCATGGATAATGGGCACGCATCTAGAAGCATGTCCAAGTCCCCAATCGAGTGGGGCAATTAAAATTCGTTGTATGGGCGCCTCTGTTTTGATGGTAAATGGATAAATTTTTACGTAATTTAGTATTCAATTATGAAACACCCTCTACTTAAAATTATTATCATCACCCTAGTGATGGCTGTTATGGCCTCTTCTTGCAGCGTTTTTAAGCCTGGCTATCAGCGAAAAGGCGGTTGCGGCTGCGCAAAAGATGTTAGATAAGTCTACCAGAATTTAACGTACAAGGCACTTAAGAGCATGAGTATGATTACAATCAGCACGAGTGTTGATTTGCTAACCTTAAACATGCTTGCATCAATTTCAAATGCCTTAGGGTTTACTTTAGGACCTGCCATACTTACTATCACCATGATGATAATGGTAAGTACAAAAGACCAACCCATATTTATTAAAAATGGAATTTCGTAAGCACCGCTTTTATTTAGGTACGCGGTATACATGATGTTCTCTGTGCCAAAAAGTGGAATAGCATAGCTATTAAAAAATATAGCCAATAAAAATCCGGTAATTAAACCTGTCATAGCAGCCGCGCCAGTAGTGCGCTTCCAGAAAAACCCTAACATAAACATGGCAAATACACCTGGGCTAATAAAGCCGGTATATTTTTGAATAAACGTAAACCCACCTTCGCCACCGATTCCCAATAAATCTTTCCAAGTAAATATAACGGCAATAACCATTGAAATAAATACGGTTAAACGGCCCGTCCATACCAACTTTTTTTCATCGGCATCTTTATTAATATATTTTTTGTAAACATCTAAAGTAAAAATGGTTGAAATACTATTTGCCTTACCAGCAAGCGATGCAACAATCGCAGCAGTAAGAGCCGCAATCGCTAGTCCTTTTAGGCCAGCAGGTAAAAATGCAAGTATAGCAGAGTAGGCGCCGTCTTTTCCGCCTTCAAAACCTGCTAACTGACCATTTTTATAGAGTACAAATGCTGCAATACCAGGAAGCATTACAATAACAGGCATAAATAATTTCATGAAGCCAGCAAATAAGATACCTTTTCTTGCCGTTTCTAATTGTGCGCCAAGTGCGCGTTGTGTGATGTACTGATTACAGCCCCAATAATTTAAATTCAAAATCCATTGGCCTGCAAAATACATAGCGATACCAGGTAAAATAATATACTTATCTCTTGCCAACTGCCCAGCAGCGCTCATATCGGTATTGTTGGGTTTTGGTAAAATTAAATGGAAGTGTTCTGGGGCTTGCGATAGCAACGTATTAAATCCTGCAAGTGCACTGCCATCCACTACATGATTGATGCGTTGATCTACAATTTCTAATGCCATGTATACGGTTGCAAAACCTCCAATAATTAATACAGCAACCTGAATAACATCGGTGTAACCAATAACTTTCATACCCCCTAGCGTAATAATAAGCGCCATGAGCATAAGTCCTATCATTACGAGGTGTAAATAATCGCCACCTAATAAACCATTGATGGCAACGGCTCCTAAATATAGAATAGAAGTAAAGTTTACAAATACATACAACAACAACCAAAATATGGCCATTACAAGCGCCACAGATTCATTATACCTCGTTTTTAAAAATTGAGGCATCGTATAAATCTTGTTCTTCAAATAAATAGGAATGAACCAAACCGCAATAATGATTAAACCAAGCGCTGCAATCCATTCGTAGGCTGCAATGGCGACACCCACAAAAAAGCCTTCACCACTCATTCCAATAAACTGCTCTGCAGAAATATTAGACGCAATTAATGAGGCTCCAATAGCCCACCAGGTAAGCGATCCTTCGGCTAAAAAAAAGTCTTGAGAGGCCGATACGGTATCCTTTTTTTTACGATACACCCAATAACCATAACTAGCAACAATTAAAAAATAAAGTACAAAAACAATTTTATCTGATAGTGCTAATGAACTCATAATTGGTTGCTAGTTATGATTATAAAAATATTGGGGTATTAAAATTTATTTATTCGATCGTTTTGTAGTCTTTAAAGATTTTAACAGGCGCAGCTTCAGCAAGTGATCTCAATGTTTTCCAAGTACCATCAAAAAACTTATTAGCGCGCGTTATTACTTCACCAACTTTTTGCTCTGCAAATGTAATAAGCCTGTCTTCTTGTGCGCCAGGTGCTACCGGCTTACCCATTACTGTCATTCTCGCTTCACCAAAAACACTACTTACTGTTACTTGCGGAATGTTACCGTAACCTTGTTTTGTTTGTGGTTTGCCATTAAGCATTTCTCTAATCGCTTTTAATTCATCTTTAGCAGCTGTTACTGTTTTGCGAATGGTATCTGCTGCTTTTTTATCCATATCTCTTAGGTTGGCTTCAATTTTAGCAATGATACCATCTGCTTCTGTCATACGCTCATTTAACGTATTTAGTTTTTCGGTGGTTTTATCTAAACGTGCATTTGCTTTTCTGATGGCGTCACGCACTTCTTTAGATGTTGGCGCAAACGGATCATCATTTACAACAAGCATGGTGCTATCAGAAAGATTACGACCTATACTTACGACTACTTTATAAGTTCCAGGATCCACTGGTAAGCCTGGTGCTTCTTGTGGTGCACCACCGCCAAATCCAGCGCCGCCGCCCATTCTACCACCTCTTCCGCCGCCACCACTTGCACGAAGGCCGCGTCCTTCCATACCCCAGAAATATCTGTTAAATCCAGCTTCTGTTTTTGTACGAATAGTTCTAACGAGTGTATTATTAGCATCATAAAAACGAAGCATAGCGGTGTCGCCAATGGCATTTTTACCAGTATCAGATGCTGCTTTACTTACATAAAAACTAATTGGAAGTCCAGCTCTTTTATTTTCACCTTCGTAAGTACCCCAAACGCTATACTCGATACCCATTGCGTTTTTACGATGTGCTTGGTAACCAGCTGGCGCATTAAATACAGTTACTTTATTAGTAAACACTTTACCCATATTAGCAGCTGCTTTTCTTAAGCCACCTATGTCATCTAAAATATAAAGTGCTCTACCAAAAGTTGCAATCACTAAATCGTTTTCTCTTTCTTGAATCGCTAAATCGTACGTAGAAACTGAAGGATAACCATTTTTAAATTGTTGGAATGTTGCCGCGTTATCGAGGCTAATCCATAAGCCTTGCTCTGTTCCAACAAAAATTAAATTAGGTTGAGTTGGATCTTGTAATACACAAAGTGCATAGCCAATTACTTTTTTATCTTCTAAAATATTGGTCCATGTTTTTCCAAAATCGGTGGTTCTAAAAACGGTAGGTTTCATATTACCTCTTCTGTAATCGTTAGCCACTACAAATGCTTCTCCTGCATTAAAACGAGAAGCACGAATTTGTGGAACCCATGCGCCAAGAGGCATTCCAGGGATTTTACCTCTAAAGTTAGTCCATGTTTTTCCACCATCTTGCGTTAATTGAACGTTACCATCATCGGTACCTGCCCAAATAACACCTTGCTGTTTTGCAGAAGGTTCGATACATATAATGGTGCAATAATTTTCAGCTCCGGTAATATCTACGTTTAATCCTCCATTATTAGACTGATCCATTTTTGCACTATCGCGCGTTGTTAGATCATCAGAAATTTGTGTCCAAGAAGCGCCCTTATCGGTACTCTTGTTTACAAATTGAGAACCGTAATAAATTGTTTTTTTATCGAAAGGATCTTGTGCAATCGCTGCGTTCCAATTAAAACGCTGACGAACACCCGGTGCTGGACTTGGAGGACGAATGCTCCACTCTTCACCAGTTGCTATATTATAACGGCCCACTGCACCGCCTTGGCTCATGCTGTATACCCAGTTTGCATCTTCCGGATCTGGAACAACATCAAAACCATCACCACCGCCAACACCTTGCCAGTATGCATTTCTAATACCGCTGTTTACCCAAACGTATGCAGGACCATGCCAGCTTCCGTTATCTTGTAAACCGCCCATTACGTTGTACGGAATTTTATTATCTACATTGATATGATAAAATTGTCCGAGTGGTAATTTCTCATCAAACTGCCATGTTTTACCACGGTCTCTTGAAATGCCAATACCACCATCATTACCATCAATAATAAAATTTCCATTTTGTGGATGAATCCACCAAGCGTGGTGATCCGGATGAATACCGCTATAAGGAATCACTGATTTAAATGTTTTACCAGCGTCTTCACTTACGTTAATCATTTGATTGATATTGTACAATCTATTTTCGTTGGTAGGATCAATAGCGATGTCCTGAAAATAAAATGCACGATTGGTAACAACCGAAGGATCACTATTTACAAGCTCCCATTTTAATCCGCCATCTTCTGATTTATATAAACCATTTTTTGTTGCTTCTACAAGTGCATATACTCTGTTTGGATCGTTACGACCCACTGTAATACCTATGCGGCCTAGGTTTCCGTCAGGTAAACCATCTTCTTTTCCTAATTTTTTAAATGTTTTTCCGCCATCATACGTAACATAAAATCCACTTCCTTTTCCACCACCTTGTAAGCTCCATGGTGTTCTTTGGTGTTGATACATATTTACAAATAACTTGTTTGGATTAACAGGGTCCATCACCATATCACCTACACCACTGCTATCGTTGGTGTGTAAAATAACTTTCCATGTTTGACCACCATCTGTTGTTTTGTATACACCCCTTTCTGGATGTGGAACAAACGGATTACCAATAACACCAGCGTATACAACATCCGGATTTGTTGGATCAATAATAATGCGGTGTATGTTTCTAGTTTTTTCTAGACCCATACACTTCCATGTTTTACCACCATCTAAACTTTTATAAATACCTTCTCCTAAACTCACAGAGTTTCTTGGATTACCTTCTCCTGTTCCTGCCCAAACAATACTTGGATTGCTTTGTGTAATTGCGACAGAACCAATATTTAAAATAGGTTGATCATCAAAAATAGAAGCCCAACTAGCGCCACCATTTTCAGATTTCCAAACGCCGCCACTAGCCGTTCCCAAATAAATAATATTAGGGTTTGACCACACTGCATCAATCGCAGTAACACGTCCACTCATACCTGCAGGACCAATGCTTCTTGGTTTTAAACCTTTAAAATGCTTCGCAATGTCAATGTTTTGCGCGCTTGTGCAAAGAGCAATTACAAGAAATGTAAATGCGGAAAAGAATTTTTTCATAAATGGTGATTTTGTAACGGGTAATTTCCTAAAAAAATGGACAATTTCCAAAAAACTATTGAATGGTGAACCAAGTATAGCTTTCTGGCTCTATCGTAATAGTAAGCATGAGCTCATGATTTCTATTCAATGTGTATTTTTTTGCAGTTGTCATGTCATCTTTGATTGCCAGGGTTGCCGTATTCGTTAGGCCTGTGTAATAAAGCGGTACTGGTATGGTTCTGGTAATTTTTTCTTTGGTTGGATTATAAAGCATGGCCAGCGCTTTTTGTTTTGAACTTGGGTCTACGTGAATAAGTCCATCCCAATCTCTACCATCCGCTCTTCTGAGCTGAATCATATCGGCATTGAGTATAGAGCGGTATTTCTTATACCAGTTAATAGTTCGAGCAACCATTTGTCTAGTGGTTTCTGTGTCATATAGTCTAGGGCCTCTATAACAAGCTTGTACGCCGGCTCCATAATACTGAATCATGAGTTGTTCGTAATCCGACAAATGCTCCGAAAGTGGCTCTAGCACTGCTCTTGGATCAGTACCCTGGTAATTGGTTAATGGTACAAAGCCCCAACTCATAGACCCTGTTTTTTCGATGGTACCATCATGAATATTTTGTCTATTTAAAATGCGTTGTTGCTCGCGGGGTAATGAAAAATTGACTTCGCGGTAGCCAATGGCAATTTTATGCGTGCCATCTAAAAAATACCAATCGGGTGCATTGATATACACACCTCTTTCATTTAACCAGTGATACAATTCTTTTTGAATTTCCATTTGACGCCACTGTGAATCATTAAATCCTTTATGACCTGGATGTGTGGTAGATGCACAAACGTCACCTGGATAAGGACCGTCATTTTCCCAAATGTCAAACCCAGTTTTGGCAAAAAAGTTTTTTATTTTTTCTCTGTAAGCGAGGCCCCACTTGCTTCCAAAGCATGGTGCGTTTCCAAAAAATGCGCCACCGGGCTTGCCTGTTTTAATATCTACTACATCATCTTCATCTGAAATACGTCTACTACTAAATAATGAATAGCCACCCAACATAATGCCACGTGCATGCGCATAATCGGTTAGTTCTTTCCATCGTTGTATATTTTTTTGTGTAGTGTCTTCCATGTTTAAGTGACTACCAAAACTTAAAATCACTGCTTCGTATCCCGTAGCTACGCACTGATCAATCGCTGTTTTTACTTCTTCGTCATTTTTACTAACGAGGTGCATAAAAATAGGATTCTGAGCAGTCCATGGCGCAACAGCTGTGTACATTTTACGAATCATAAGGCCCCTGCGCTGTCTATCGTAACTATCCATGAGCAGCTCGTGTGTGCGCACCGATTTAAATAGTTCATTAGGCTGCAAGTCAATGCCAGGAGCCTTTTCAGGATATATTTCTAAAAGGCAAGGGGTTTGGTAATTGTAATTTACTTGCGAAGTATATACCGAATCTGTTTTCCAATGTGTAGTTTGATCACTGATATCATAACGCATGGCATTGTTAAACGCATAATTTGTTTCGACATAAATACCATGTTGTTTTTTCATTTCTTCGGGGGTCCCTACTACCGCACTTTCTTCTTCAACAAGCCCTAACACTTCATTAACCACCCTGTCAAGTGCGTGTGGCGTTGTAGATGAATTTAAGATGGAAACCCATTTAACAATGAGTGGCAAATGATCATAGAGTTCATAATGAACTTCTACGGTAATGCCATTTAGTTTTTGAGATGGGTGCGCGTACGTAACAATTAATTCTTTACCTGTTGGCGCAGCCGTATGGTGTGCCCAGCTTTTATTTTTCCATTTTAAAAATGGTTGTAGTGGCCCTATTTTATGAGAAACATATTTGAAATCGTTTGTGCCGGCCTTTAACGTATCAGCGAGGCCTGGTAAAATGTAGCCATTTTCTTTTTGACCTACAAGTCCACCAACATTATACAACGCTCCATCTAATACAATACGGGCTTCCGGTTTAATGGCACGTAAGAGTTGTTGTTGATTGGCTAGATTGGTATAATCAGTACAGGCAAAATTGGCGCCAATGGTAAACTTTCTTCGCACAAGACCATTGTTAAGTTCAATAGCAGCGCCCTTTTGCGTGATAGCTGCTTTGTAAGGTGAAGCGTCAATTAACCAATCTTGTGCGCGCACAACTACAGTTAGCTGCAGTGTAAAAAGGCAACTAACAAAAACGATTTTTTTAAAATTCATTCGGAGAAATTTAGGTATCCAAAATAATATGACTATAAAAGTGCTCTGTCTAAGTGTGTGTATCCACCATCTACATGTATCAGTTGTCCAGTAGTATGACTTGAAACTTCAGAAAGTAATACCGCAACCATATTTGCAATTTCGATATCGGTGGTCATTCGGTTTTCTAGTGGAATTTTAGCGGTGATGCTTGCTAATTTTTCGGAAGGATTATCAAATGTTTGTATCCAGCTTTCATACAGTGGTGTAAAACATTCGGCGACAATAACTGCATTTACGCGAATACCATATTTTAATAATTCTACAGCCCACTCTCTTGTTAGCGCGTTTCTGCCGCCATTAGATGCTGCATACGCAGATGTATTTCCCTGACCCGTTTCTGCGGTTTTAGAACCAATATTTACGATCGCTCCTTTTGATTTTTTTAAAGCGGGTAGTGCGTGATGTGCTAATAAATAATAGTGCACTAAATTTTTATGGAGCGATGCTATAAATCCTTCATAGCTGCCATTTTCTAATCCTACACCATCATTAACACCGGCATTGTTTACAAGTCCATCAATGGTACCATAGGTTGCAAGTACGGTATCTATGGCCTGTTTACAAGCATTTGGATCTGTTAATTCAGCTTCTATACCAAACGCTTTGCCACCAGCAGCTATGAGGGCATCTACAGCTGCTTGATTATCCGTTGCGCTTCGACCAATAATACAAACCGTTGCACCTTCCTTTGCTAATACTTTAGCAATGCCATAACCGATGCCCTTGGCACCCCCCGACACAACAATTACTTTATTTGAAAGTCCTAGTTCCATATTATTTTATTGAGGTAGCGTAAATATTTTTTCTAATAAAACCCATTTTTCTCCGGGCTTTGATCCTGGCATGGCTTGTTGATAGTTCCACATGAGTGTTTCCCATTTTTGAACCACTTCATTTGCAGCATCCGCTGCAGACTTGGCTTCAAAAGAAAATTTTTCATTCGCTTCTAACACCATAAATAAACGGTTAGACACACAGTAAATATCTAGACAGGTAATGCCCGAACTTTTTATGCTTTCAATAATTTCTGGCCACACATTTTGATGATACGCTTTATACTCAGCTATGAGTGCCGGATCCTCTTTTAAATCGAGTGCTAAAAAGTATTGTTGTGCTACCATATTTTTATTTTTTTGTGTACGCCACCGCTGTTTGCTTACTAGAGCCTAATCCTTCGATACCTAATTCTATAACATCCCCTGGCTTTACATAAACTGGTTCTGGCTTAATGCCCAAACCTACGCCAGGAGGGGTTCCTGTGCTAATAACATCACCCGGTAATAGGGTCATAAACTGGCTTAAGTAGTGAACCAAAAAAGGTATTTTAAAAACCAGGTTTAACGTATTACTATTCTGATAGGTTTTACCGTTTACCGTTAACCACATTTTTAAATTATTAACGTCGTCAACTTCATCGGTTGTTGCTAAAAAGGGTCCGAGTGGTGCAAATGTGTCGCAACCTTTTCCTTTAGCCCACTGTCCTCCTCTTTCTAATTGAAATTCTCTTTCGCTATAATCATTATGAAGGCAATAACCTGCAACATAATCGAGTGCATCTGCTTCTTCTACATAAGAAGCTTTTTTACCAATCACAAAAGCAAGCTCTACTTCCCAATCTGTTTTCACACTATTTTTTGGAATAACAACATTGTCGTTTGGACCACATAATGCAGTAGTAGATTTAAAAAATAAAACGGGTTCGGTTGGAATGGGAGCATTGGTTTCGAGACAGTGGTCTACATAGTTAAGACCAATACAAACAATTTTTGAAGGCCTCGCTACCACAGAACCCAGTCTGATTGTAGGTTCTACAACGGGAAAAGATGTGCCCGCAGCCACCGCATCTTGTAATTTTTTGATATCGTTGTTTGCAAAAAACGCTTCGTTGTAATCAGTTACCACAGCCGATACATCATACCATGTGTCATTTACAATGATGCCTGGTTTTTCATGTCCTTCATTTCCAAATCTAATTAATTTCATTGATTGCTATTTTTCTTCTAAATATTAATTATTGAGTTTTATAAATCCGCCATCTATTGGATAATCACAACCGGTAATAAATGAAGCTTCATCGCTGGCTAAATAAAGTGCGAGCGCTGCTACTTCGTTAGGCTCTGCCATTCTACCGATGGGTTGTGAAGCAGATAATTTTTCAAACATTTCTTTTTCTTTGCCCGGATAATTTTTTGCAATAAATCCATCCACAAACGGTGTGTGTACACGCGCTGGAGAAATAGAATTGCACCTAATATTTTCGTGCATATAATCTTTGGCAACAGAAAGTGTCATGGCCATAACAGCACCCTTTGCTGTAGAATACACAAAACGGTCTGCTAGTCCTACCCATGCAGCAATAGAAGCCATGTTAATGATAACACCGCGCCCATTGGCACGAAAGCCTGGTATAGCAGCAGCTATGCACTGGTACACCCCTTTAACATTGATAGACATAACCCTGTCAAAATCAGCTTCAGGTGTTGTATCGGCTTTACCAATATGTGCAACACCAGCATTGTTTACTAAAATATCTAGTTGACCAATGCTTGCAAAAACAGCGGCCACTTCTTCTTTACTAGCCACATTACAAGCATGCACAGTTACTTGTCCACCTGCTGCTTTAATAGTAGCAGCTGTATCTGCACCCGCCTCTATAGTTAGTTCTAACACATGCACTGCCGCACCTTGTGCAGCAAAAGTTACGGCTATTGCTTTTCCAATGCCACTACCACCACCGGTGATAACTGCTTTTTTATTCGCTAATGAAAACATAAAAAATAATTATAAAGAAACGCCGCGCTTCCACGGTATAAAATCGTCTTGATTTAATAGCACCGCTTTTGGAGTAACTTCTCCACTAGCAGCCTTGATGCAATATTCTAAAATTTCTACCCCCATTTGTTCAATGGTTTTTTCACCACTAATGATAGGTCCACAATCAATGTCAATGATGTCCTTCATTCTTTTTGCAAGAGATGAATTGGTAGCCACTTTAATCACTGGACATACTGGGTTGCCTGTTGGTGTACCAAGTCCGGTGGTAAATAATATAAGGGTAGCGCCTGCTGCAGCCTTACCTGTAGTAGCTTCTACATCATTACCTGGCGTACATACAAGGCTAAGTCCGGGTTTTGTGGCAGGCTCTGTGTAATCTAATACATCTACAACTGGAGAAGTGCCTCCTTTTTTTGCAGCCCCTGCACTTTTGATGGCATCGGTTATAAGACCATCTTTAATATTTCCTGGAGAAGGATTCATATGAAATCCGGATCCCACTTTATGAGCCAGTGCATCATAACTGCGCATCAGGTCTATAAATTTACCGGCAGAAAATGCGCTCTCACACCTATCAATTAAATCTTGTTCTGCGCCACATAATTCTGGAAACTCTGCTAACAATACTTTACCACCAAGCGCCACTAATAAATCTGATGCATAGCCTACAGCTGGGTTTGCAGATACACCGCTAAACCCATCGCTACCGCCGCATTTAACACCGAGTGTAAGTGCACTTAATGGAGCAGGTTGTCTTTCAAATTGATTGATGGCAATGAGTCCTTCAAATGTTTTTCTGATGGCAGAAGCAATCAATTCTTCTTCGCTTTCTGATTGTTGTTGTTCAAAAATATAAAGCGGCTTATCAAAATTGGGCGCTAATTTATGAATATCGTTTTTAAAATCTTCTACCTGTAAATGTTGACAGCCAAGGCTTAAAACCGTTATCCCACCTACGTTTGGATGATTGGCATAAGAAGCAAGTAACGCACTTAATGTAGCAGCATCTGCTCTTGTTCCACCACAACCTCCGTTATGGTTTAAAAATTTAATGCCATCTACATTTTTAAATACTCTGTTTTGTTGTGGCGTATTACTTGGAGAAAAATTAATATTTGAAACCGATTCTCCTTTTTCATACGCTTCTAAAAGCGACTGAGTATACTTGCTATATTTATCACTCACTGCATAACCCAGTTTGTGATGCAGGGCCTCTTTAATGACGTCTAAATTTCTGTTTTCACAAAAAACAGTAGGAATAAATAACCAATAATTAGCTGTACCCACTTGACCATTGGATCTTACAAAACCATTGAAAGTTTTATTGGCAAACCCAGAAACATCGGGCTTTTCCCATGAAAAATTTGTTTCACGGTATGCATAAGGCTCTGCGGCATGCTTTAAATTAGCCGTAGTAACAAGGCTTCCCCTAGCTACGTCTTGTTGAGTAGTACCTACTAGAACGCCGTACATGAATACAGAAGCACCTTTTGCTAAATCTGTGGTATAAAATTTATGCTTGCTTTGGATAGGTTCCAAAATAGTATACTGCTCATCACGATATTCCACAACCTGCCCTTCGGCTAATTGAGTGAGCGCCACCAACACGTTGTCTTTGGGGTGCATCTCTATCACTAATCTTTTTGGTGGCACAGTAGTCATGGGTACTATACAGATTTTACTTTATGTCCTTTGGTTGCAAATAAAAATACCACAACAAAACAAAGCAGTGGTACTATATACCCATTTTGAATACTACCTGTAGCATCAGAAATAACGCCAAGCACTGGGGGCAAAAACGCGCCACCAACAATGGACATCACTATTAAACTAGATGCCATTTTTGTATCGGCACCAACTTCTTTAATGCCCAAAGAAAAAATAGTAGGAAACATAATAGACATAAAAAATGCAATAGCTATAAGTGCATAGACAACAACAATGCCTGATCCAAATATGGCTACTGCAGATAAAACAATATTGATGAGCGCATAAGCGCTTAATAATTTTTCAGAAGCGAACTTGCCCATTAAAAATGTGCCTACAAATCTACCCAGCATAAATGCTGCGCCATAACCCCATCCTAAATATTGTGCAGCCGTTTTTTCATCCATACCGGCGCCCGTTCTGGCCATTTTAATAAAAAAGCTTCCTACACAAACCTGTGCGCCTACATAAAAAAACTGTGCTACAACGGCCCATGTTAAATGCCTATGCCTAAAGGCTTTTAGCGGATTATTACCGGCTTTACTATCTTCCCCTTCTTTAACATCAGGGAGCTTGGATACCATAAATAGTACAGCTACGAGTAAAACAAGAATACCTAAAATAAGGTAAGGCATTTTTACACTTTGAGCCTCGGTCGTTAAATAATTATTAAGTGCTTCGGAAGATAATTGTGCGTATGCTTCATCCGACATTTCTGTACCAGACAAAATAAATTGACCGCCAATAATAGGAGCTACCATCGCAGCAAGCCCATTAAATGATTGCGCGAAATTTAATCGACGCGTTGCAGTTTCGGGAGGACCAATAATGGTTGCGTATGGATTAGCGGCCGTTTCTAAAAAAGTTAAACCACTCGCAATGATAAACAGTGCGCCTAGAAAATAAATGTATTGATGGGTATCGGCTGCAGGTAAAAATAAAAAGCAACCTAACGCAAACAACAAAAGACCACCTACAATTCCAGATTTGTAGCCATACTTACGCATCACATATCCGGCAGGAAGCGCCATTGCAAAATAGGCGATAAATACCGATGAGTCAATCAGTGACGATTGCAAATCATTTAAACGAAAAGATTTACGGAGGTGTGGTATTAAAATAGGGTCTAGGTTATGTACAAACCCCCAAAAGAAAAATAAGCTTGTAACAAGTATAAATGGAAAAAGCCAGTTAGCGGCTTGATTTCCTAAACCATTATTACTATTTGTTGGTGCGTTTATTGCCATGCCTTTAAAATTGTCCTATTTTGACCCTAAATTTTGATTAACAATATACTTAAATATTGCCTCTTTTTACAAACATGGTAATGTTAAGCAAGTTTTTATTAATATGAACGAAATGAGATCGAAAAAGTCGAAAATTATCTACATTTAATAAATCTATGAAGCGCATCGTTATTATTACTTTTTCGATATTTTTTTTGTTTGGCGTAAAGGCTCAAACCCTTGTGGTGCTTGGCACTACACAAGATGCGGGAAAGCCGCAATTAGGGTGTCAAAAAAGTTGTTGCAAGCATTTAAAAGGCCGGTTTTTTGTTTCGAGCCTTGGTGTTACAGATACAAAAAATAAAAAGAACTATTTGTTTGATGCTACACCAGATATTACAGCCCAATATGAACGCTTATCAAAAACAAATGGTGTTACAAGTATCGACGGGATTTTTTTAACACATGCACACAGTGGTCATTATACAGGTCTGATGTACCTTGGTAAAGAAAGCATGAATGCAAGTAAAATACCGGTATACGCCATGCCTAGGTTTATCAGCTATCTAAGTAATAATGGGCCCTGGAGCCAGCTTGTAACCCTTGGTAATGTTGACTTGAAACCCCTTCAATCAGAGACCCCCATTATGTTAGATAGCGGGCTCGTTGTGATACCTATTGTTGTTCCGCACAGAGATGAGTTTTCCGAAACAGTAGGTTTTAAAATAATTGGCGCCAAAAAGTCGGCGCTTTATATCCCAGACATTGACAAATGGAATCTTTGGGAAAAAAGCATTGTTAAAGAAGTAAAAGCAGTAGACTTTGCATTTATCGACGGTACATTTTATGAAGATGGTGAAATAAATAGACCGATTAAAGATGTGCCACACCCTTTTATAAGTGAAACCATATCCCTTTTTAAAGACGAGCCGTTATCTGTGAAACAAAAAATTTACTTTATTCATTTAAACCATACCAATCCTACGCATAATAAAAAAAGTCCACAAAGAATTTCCATAGAAAAACAAGGATTTCATTTTGCTACAGTTGGTGCACAATTTGTTCTCAATTAATTGGTAATTTTAGTTTCATGAATTTGCAGCCCAATCATTTAAGCAATCATTTAATTCGGTTAGAACCACTGCAGCGCTCTCACTTCAATGAGCTCTATGCGGCCGCATCTGATCCGCTTATTTGGGAGCAACATCCTAATCCCAACAGGTATCAAAAAGAAGTGTTTGAGTCATTTTTTGAAGGCGCTTTAGCATCAGGTGGCGCATTTATTGTAAGAAACGTCGATACCGGTAAAGCCCTTGGCTCTACTAGGTTTTACGATCTTAAGCCACTTGATAATGAAATTAAAATTGGCTACACTTTTTTTAGTAGAGACTGCTGGGGTAAAGGCATTAACAAGCAAGTGAAAACACTTATGTTAAACTACGCCTTCATTTATATCGAAAAAGTTATTTTTCATATCGGCGCAAAAAATATTAGATCACAAATAGCCATACAAAAATTAGGTGCAAAAAAGGTAAGTGAAGAAATGGTTGCCTATTACAACGAACCTGACCGCCTTAATTTTGTGTACGAAATGATGCGGTAAACCTACGCCGATAAAAATTGATTCAAAGATTTTTTAATGATGGCAATGCTTTCTAAAATTTGATCAGGCGTAATGATGAGTGGTGGTGCAAATCTTATTTTATTGCCGTGTGTAGGTTTAGCAAGCAGTCCATTTTCTTTTAAGACCAAACAAAAATCCCAAGCTGCATTTGGATTTTGATGCGTAACTTCTATAGCATTTAAAAGACCTTTACCTCTAACAATGCTTATAAAAGGTGACTTTATTTTTTCTAATTCTGATCTAAACAAAATACCCATTTCATAAGCATTCGCTGCTAAATTTTGATCGCTTAAAACTTTAAGTGCGGCTACTGCTACCACACAAGCAAGTGGATTGCCACCAAAAGTACTACCATGTTCGCCGGGCTTTATGGTTTCCATGATATAGTCATCGCATAAAACAGCGCTGATGGGCATAACACCTCCACTCAATGCTTTTCCTAACATTAAAATATCTGGTCGCACATCATCATAATCGGATGCTAATAATTTTCCCGTTCTACACAGACCAGTTTGAATTTCATCCGCTATAAAAAGTACGTTGTGTTGTTTGCACAAATCATAAGCAGCTTTTAAATAGCCATTGTCCGGAACAATAACACCTGCTTCTCCCTGAATGGGTTCTACCATAAATGCAGCAACATTTGTATTTTGAAGTACAGCTTCTAATGCTTCAATATTGTTGTAGGGTATTTGTAAAAACCCCGGAACAAAAGGACCAAAATTTTGATAACTACTTGGATCTGATGAACTAGAAATTGCTGCAATGGTTCTACCCCAAAAATTACCTTCAGGAAATACAATAACTGCTTGGTTTGGTGCAACTCCTTTTTTCTCATAAGCCCACCGCCTAGCAAGCTTTACAGCTGTTTCTCCAGCTTCTACACCGGTATTCATGGGTAACACTTTTTGGTAGCCAAAATACTGTGTGATAAACTGTTCGTATGCACCTAGTTGATTGTTATAAAAAGCCCTAGAAGTAAGGGTTAGTTTTGATGCCTGCTCCACCATAGCATTGATAATGTCCGGATGACAATGCCCTTGATTAACTGCCGAATAACCACTCAAGAAGTCGAAGTACTTCTTTTTTTCTACGTCGTATAAGTATACACCTTGTCCTCTTTCGATAACAACAGGTAAAGGATGGTAGTTATGTGCACCATACTTTTCTTCTAATCCGGTATAATATGACGAGTTTTTAAAATCCTGTGTTTGCATTATAAAAGCGTTAATTGTTGTTCAAAATTGGAAAGAATTTGAAAAGCGGTTTCTGCCATTTTATTTCCTTTGTTATCTAATAAAGGATTTATTTCAGCAATTTCTAAACAAACGACTTTTTTTGTAGATAGTAATTGTTCAAGGATTTGATTTATTTCATCAGGTAAAAAACCAGATTTTACGGGCGTGCCAGTACCATAAGATATTTGATCGCAATCCATAGAATCCACATCAAATGAAATGTATATTTCATCTACGTCTTCAAACTTTTTAATAATAGTAGCAAGCGTGTTTCGCAATCCGTTTTCACGAAGCTGTTCCACTGTAAAATTTGAAATAGAAGCTTCTTCAATAACTTGTTTTTCTGCAAGTTCAAAATCTCTTAAACCAAAATACACTAAATTATTGGGTGTTAATTTAGG
>JAGNTI010000113.1 GCA_017987615.1 Sediminibacterium sp.
TAAGCGTATTCAACACCTTTGATATCTTTTTTCTTTTCGGCATTGTAATAATCGTCCAATAAAAAAATTTGCTTCTTGCCAAGTTTTGGTGCCGTATGCCACTCCATTTCATTAGCAGCTTGTATAAAGGCACCTACGCCTTTAGGATCATTTACCACCACTTTTTCAGACATGTAATACGCATAGCTGCCATCACGGTAGGGCTTACCACCAAGTCCACTCACACTTACGGTTCCTTCTAAGTTAGTATATCCCTTATCGTCTTTTCTAATAAACTGATTTACAATTCCATCATATCCTTTTGTAGCAACCGCTAAATAACTTGATGGCAACAAACCTAAACGTACTGCTTTGGCAGTGGCACATACAAACATGGCGCTTGCAGAAGCCTCTACATAATTTCCTTTTTCTTTAGGCAGGTTTAAAATATCATACCATAAACCCGTTGCCGGATCTTGTACTTTTTTTATAGCTTCAACAAGGCGTTTTAAAATAGCTATAAGCGCTTCCCGTTTTGGGTGTGACTCTGGAAAATTTTCCAATACATCTACAAGTGCCATTTGGTACCAACCCATGGCCCTGCCCCAAAAATGAGGAGAGCAACCCGTAACAGGATTGGCCCATTTTTGTTCTTTACTTTCATCCCATCCATGATACAACAAACCTGTTTTAGCATCTCTTGCGTGCTGCTCCATCCAAATAAATTGATTGGCAATATCATCAAATGCTTCCGGCTCATGAAACTGTTTGGCATAAGCCGTATAAAATGGCTGACCCATATAAAGTCCGTCTAGCCACATTTGATTTGGATATATTTTTTTATGCCAAAAGCCGCCTTCCTTGGTGCGCGGCTGACCTTTTAACTGATCTCTTAATAACGTTGCAGCTTTGTAATATTTAGCCTGGCCTGTTACATTGTATAGCGTTAATAAAATTCTGCCACATAAGATGTTATCAATGTTATAGTCCTGTGCTTTATAAAATTTAATGTCACCGTTATCGGAAACAAAATAATCCATACTTTTTTGCATGTATGAAAAATATTCAGGATTGGCCGTTTGTATCCATAAACGCTCGATACCAAGTAGCACCACACCCTGATCGTAGGTCCATTTGGTTGGCTTTGCAGTGTCTGCACCAGCTTTTTCTTTCCATAAAGTAGCCATTGCCGTTGCCGCTACTTCCGCTGCTAAAGATTTGTTTTGCGCAAATGCAAACTGCATGTTCACACAAACCACCAATACGATCAAAATTATTTTTTTCATGCTTTTTTATTATTGATACGTGATGCTATTTGATTTTGCGCCAAATAAAAATTCATCTTTTTTAATAGTGCTACTTGTATTCGTTGATTTTACTTTAATCGTATTTGAACGGTCACCATTAACACTAAATAGCAAAGGGATATTTGACTCAATACCTAAACGGTTAAAGCTAAGCTTGCTGCTATTTTGGATATACACCAGCGGACTGGCTTGTTCCGTAACAAGTTTAACATTGTTAAACTCAATATTTGAACCCTCAGTAATTTCTATTCCTTTACGCGTAGCAAATACCATATCAGTTAATACTAAATTGGAAATATTCATTTCAGGAATCCCTCTTACAAATACCGCTTTTTCGGCACCATTGCAATAGACATTGTTAAAATAGAAGTTTCTAAAAATAGGCGTTGCTTCTGTTACCGGCAGTGTTTGGATAACTGGCATGTCCTTTTTTTCACCCTCAAGCGTTATAGGATCCTTGGCAGCGTAATACATGTCAAACAAAACAGCTTCACCTACAATATCACGCATCGTAATGTTGGAAGCATAAATATTTTCTACAACACCCCCTCTACCTCTAGTTGTTTTAAAACGAAGTCCAATATCAGTACCAATAAATGTACAGTTAGAAACAAAAATATTATTAGCACCACCACTCATTTCACTTCCAATCACAAAACCACCATGTGCGTGATACACCGTTGTATTAATAGCAATAATATCTTTGGTTGGCATACCCCTTTTGCGTCCTTCTTCATCTCTACCAGATTTAATACAGATACCATCATCACCGGTATCAAAATTACAACCATCAATAAGTGCGTTAGAGCAGGACTCTAAATCCAGTGCGTCTGTATTTTGTCCATACCATGGATTTTTTACATTAACCTTTCTGATGGTGATATGCTTACTCATAAGTAAGTGCATAGTCCACGCCGGAGAATTTTCAAAAGTGATGCCTTCTAATAACACATTAGAACAACCCGTAAACCTAATCATATTGGGTCTTAAAAAATCACGGATCGGCTCAAAATCTTGAAGCGCTGCACCATTGATGAGTTTTCCAATATTATTGGTAAGCGAACCTTTTAACGCGCCCGCAGATGGATACCAATTTGATTTGTCTTCACTTAAAACGCCACCCGTATTAATCAATCTTTTCCATTCTGATTCTGTAACCTTTCCTTTTTTTAATGGGCGCCACGCTTCACCACCACCATTAAAAATACCTTGTCCAGTAATGGCAATATTAACAGCATCTGTTGCTGAAATTGGCGACTGACATCTTGCTGCTTCAACGCCTTCAAAAGAAGCCACTTTTAAAGGATACTGTGATCTGTCCTTTGTAAATAAAATAAGGGCACCTCTTGCTGTATTTAGTTCTACATTGCTATGCATTACTATAGGTCCCGTTAACCAAAGCCCTGCAGGAATATGAACAATACCGCCACCCGCTTTACTTGCCGCAACAATGGCGTTATTGATAGCTGCTGTATTTAGCGTAATGCCATCTTTTACAGCACCAAAATCAACTACGTTAAAAGTGTCTTTTTTAAAATGAGGCTCGTATATTTTTGGAAGCTCAAAAGCATATTTCTCTTTGTGTGCAGAGCGCAATAAATATTTTTCTATTGCAAAATGTTTTTCTAAAATTTCGGCACATACTAGTGACGCAATTTGCGCCGCACCATATTCAGAAAAATGGGTATCGTCTTTTTTACCAAACGGCATCACTTTAAAATGATTGGAGTCAATCCACAAAAACATTTTTTTTGATCCTTCAACTCCTTCTTTCTCAATTAATTTTTTACTAGACGCGTGAAGATCAATGAGTGGGACACGCATAGAGTCCGCTAAAAAACGAACAACGCCTGGGTAGTCGCCATGCTGGTCTACAAAAATACCTGAGCCATTAAATTTGCGGCGCATTACGGGCGTCATTAAAATTGGATTGCCCCCTTTTTTTCTAGTATCTGTAATAAACCTAATTAAGTTTTGTTTGTAAAGCGTATTAGCTGGTGCCGATCTAATGGAGTCATCGAGTTTTGAATCGTTATGTCCGAACTGAATAAATACATAGTCGCCCTCTTTCATGTATTTCATTACGGTATCCCATCTTCCTTCTTTGATAAAACTTTTCGTACTTCTGCCGTTAACAGCAAGGTTTTTTATTTCAACAGCATTAGAAATATATTGAGGAAATAATTGGCCCCAACCTCTTTCTGGATTATGGGCAAGTGGTTTATCTGCCATGGTAGAATCACCAATCATAAAAAAAACAACCTTTTTTTCAGGTGCCATAAACCCTACTAAAATAATAGTAGCGAATAAGTATACAATTCTTTTCATATGCGTTGATTGTGAAGCGTTTCTCGTAGCTCAAGACTACTCAAATAATGATGAAAAATAGGCATAATTTAAGACTTTATTTATGCAATCGTTCCCGGTTTTTAGGCCTACTTTTTAAGTCTTTGATAATTATCGTATTTTTATGGTTTAGGACAATTTTGAGTCACTTTTTTGATTTTTCTATGAAGTACGAAGCGGTTACCATTAAAGACATTGCCAAGGCCCTAGGCCTTTCTACGTCTACCGTTTCTCGGGCCTTGAGGGATAGTTATGAAATTAGCCCCGAAACCAAAAAAATTGTCATAGAATATGCCCAGCAAATTAATTACAGACCCAACCCTATTGCACTTAGTCTAAAAGAAAAAAGGAGTAGATCCATTGGTATTATAGTTTGCGAAATTGCCAATAGCTTTTTTTCACAAGCCATTAATGGCATCGAGTCTATTGCTTATGATAAAGGATATAACGTTATCATTGCACAAAGCCACGAGTCGTACGAAAGAGAAATATTAAACCTCCAATATTTGGCCTCTAGGTCTATAGATGGCCTTCTTATTTCGGTTTCGTCTGAAACAGAAAATTTAGACCACTTAATCAATTTACACAAGCGCGGATTTCCGATTGTGTTTTTTGACAGAGTTGTTGAAGATTTAGCCACACACAAAGTAGGTGTAGATAATTATAAAGGAGCTTACGATGCTACTACTGAACTTATCAAAAACGGCCATCAAAATATTGCGATGGTTGCAGGTTCAGAGTTTTTATCTATTACCAAAGAAAGAGTAGCTGGTTATCATCAAGCACTTTCGGACCATCATTTACCCTTTGATGCCAATCAAATTGAATACTGTTTACATGGTGGCATGCTTTACGAAGAAGTTGAAAATGCACTAGAAAAATTATTATACCATAATAATAATAAGCCAACCGCAGTGATAGCATCTGCCGACAAACTCACTACCAATTGCCTTCGTTACTTTAAGTCCAAAAACTTACAAGTGCCTAGCGATATTGCTATGATTGGCTTTTCAAATCTAGATTTAACCGATTTGCTCTCACCATCGCTCTCCGTAATTAGACAACCAGCCTTCGAAATTGGACAGGTAGCTATTGAATTACTCATCAAGCAAATCGAAAACAAAAGACCTACTACCGAGTTTGAAAAAATTATATTACCTCCGCAAATGATTATTAGAGAATCAAGTGGTGCCAAAAAAATTAGGTAAGCTTTACCGCTTGGCGCGCTAATAATTTCCAATCTTTTCCAACCTTTTTAAATACGAGGAGAATTTTTAGTTTTACCTCGCCAGGCTTTCCGTTATCGTTGTTTGTTGCAAACAATTGATGTCTGACAAC
>JAGNTI010000114.1 GCA_017987615.1 Sediminibacterium sp.
CCTATAATTGATAGTATAAAAAATACAGGCACTAAAAAGCTAAATATCGAATACAGCGATAGTCCACCCGTTTTAAAGTTTCGCATGTATAGGAAGTAATGCATCAGATTTACAAGACCTAGTAAAACGCCTACCACACTTATTTTAATTTGCAAGCTTCTATTGCTGTACAAAAAGATATTGATTAGCGCAACAAGACCGGTAGCAATCACAAATACGAGTAACATAAAATGATCGTAAGGGGTGATAGTTACCGTTGGGCCAGGTACTTCTAAGCTACCATAATAAAAAGGAAGCTTTACAGATGCAAAAGCGCAAATGCTAGCTAATAATAACCATAGAGTTTGAATGCGTTGTATCATAGCTCAGGGTATAAAACAAATTGAGACATAAACTCGTTTACCTCACCTTTTAATTTTTCTAGAAGCGCTGCATCATCTGGGTTCATAAGCGCTTTGTCAATTGCATTTACAACAAAAGCCATATCTGATTCTACCATGCCTCTTGTAGTAATAGCTGCAACACCAAATCTGATCCCTGAGGTAACAAAGGCAGACTTGTCATCGTAAGGTACCATGTTTTTATTGGCTGTGATGTCTGCGTGTCCTAAAACCTGCTCTGCTTTTTTACCGCTGATATTTTTGTTGCGTAAATCAATTAGCATCAAGTGGTTGTCTGTACCGCCACTGATAATTTCATAGCCCTTATCTGTAAAATTTTTAGCCATAGCTTGCGCATTTTTTTGCACCTGCTGTTGGTATACTAAAAACTCGTCGGTTAATATTTCACCAAACGCAATGGCTTTAGCAGCAATGACGTGCTCTAGTGGTCCACCTTGTGTGCCCGGAAACACAGCCATATCAATAACATTAGACCATAGTCTTAAATTTCCTTTAATATCTTTTAAGCCTAAAGTGTTTTCACCATCCTTTGCCATCATAATTACACCACCACGAGGTCCACGCAATGTTTTGTGGGTAGTAGAGGTAACAAAATGACAATGTTCAAATGGAGAAGACAATAAACCTTTTGCAATTAATCCTGCAGGATGCGCAATGTCAGCAAGTACAAAAGCGCCCACTTCGTCGGCAACTTTTCTGATACGTGCGTAATCCCAATCTCTACTGTACGCACTTGCACCACAAATAATTAATTTAGGTTTTGCAGCACGCGCTTGTGCTTCTAACATTTCGTAATCAATAAGGCCTGTTTCTTTTACAACACCATAAAAATGTGGTTTGTAAATTTTACCAGAAAAGTTAACGCCCGATCCGTGCGTTAAGTGACCACCCATGCTAAGGTCTAAACCTAAAATCGCATCACCAGGTTGCAAAATGGCAAGCATAAGTGCTGCGTTTGCTTGTGCACCACTATGTGGTTGTACGTTGGCGTATTCGAGATTAAATATTTGCTTTAAACGATCAATGGCTAACTGCTCTGTTTGATCTACAATTTCACAACCACCATAATACCTGCGTCCTGGATACCCTTCGGCATATTTATTGGTCATCACACCGCCCATCGCCTGCATAATTTGAAGGCTCGTAAAGTTTTCAGAAGCAATGAGTTCGATGCCTCTACGTTGGCGTGCTAATTCTTGGTTGATGATGTCAAAAACAAGGGTATCTCTTTGCATGGTTGCTATTTTTTTGCTTGGGCACAAAGATAAGTTACAGCCTTCATTATGGGGGGTCAAATTGAGCCGAGAAGCCTCAAACTATTCACAATTGTTGTTATGATGCCTAATTTTACTATTTTCGAACCCCTAATCAATGTGGGTAAATCTTTTCAAATCCCCCAAGTTATGAAAGCTGTAATCCCTGTAGCTGGTGCTGGAACAAAATTGAGGCCCCTTACATACACCCAACCCAAGGCGCTGATACCTATTGCGGGTAAAACGATATTGTCGCATATTGTAGACCAATTAAGTGAGGCAGGCATCACCGAGTTTATTTTTATTGTGGGTTATTTAGGCGAAAAAATTCAGGATTACGTTAAACAAACCTACCCAAATTTAACCACGCATTTTGTGTACCAAAACGAAAGACAGGGTACAGGCCATGCGGTAGAATTAACCAAACAACTCATTGGAGACGAGCCCATTTTTGTGGCCCTTGGCGATACCATTTGTGAATTTGATGTAAAAGAAATTATAGAAAGCCCCGTTAGTATGATTGGGGTTAGAAAAGTAGACGACCCGCGTAATTTTGGGGTAGCTACCATTGACGACAATGGAATTATTGAACAGTTGGTAGAAAAGCCTGCTATTCCTAAAAGTAATATGGCCCTTGTTGGACTTTATAAGATGAACGAAACAGCAGTTTTGTTTGAATGCCTTAAGCAACTATTTGTAGAAAATATTACTACTAGAGGTGAATACAATTTAACGGATGCGCTTGCTTGCATGATTCAAAAAGGCACTCAGTTTAGGTCATTTAAAGTAGCCAATTGGTTTGACTGTGGTAAAAAAGAATCGATACTTGAAACCAATGCTCTGCTATTAAAAAAGATGGACGTACATGTACCAGATAATCATGGTTACACCGATACCATTATTATTAATCCAGTGAGTATTGCAGAGGGTTGTACTATTACAAATGCCATTGTTGGCCCTAATGTAACTATTGGCCCTAACACCACTATTACACAATCCATTATTAGAGATAGTATTATTGGTAGTTATACCAACCTTCACGAAGTAGTACTAGATAATTCCTTAATAGGAAGTGACGCTAGTGTTAAAGGTCTTTCGCGCAGTTTAAATATTGGCGACAATACCGAAATCGATTTTGGATAAATATATTTCGAATAAATCCTACGCAACATTTACTTCTGTAAATAAAAAGAGTTGGCCTGACTGGTGCAGGTTACAACAAGTTCATTGATGCATACATGATCCGGAAGCGTTGTTACATAGTAGGCAACATTTGCTACATCAACAGCTTCTAGTGCTTTGTATCCTTCGTAAACAGCTGCTGCTTTTGCTTCATCTCCTTTAAATCTAGTATTACTAAAATTAGTTTCTGCTGCACCCGGATGAATAGCGGTAACCTTAATATGCTGTGGCAATAAATCGATACGCATTGATTTTGAAATAGCAGCAACGGCGTGCTTGCTGGCGCAGTAAACATTTCCTTCTTTGTAAACTTCTACACCTGCGGTAGAGCCAATATTAATAATATGCCCTTTTTTATTGTTGATCATAAGTGGGAGCACCGCTTTACTTACATAAAGTAAGCCTTTTACGTTGGTGTCAATCATGGTTTCCCAGTCATCTAGGTTAGCGTCCTGAAATGCGTCGCGACCAAGTGCAAGACCGGCATTGTTAATGAGTACGTCAATACTAGAAAAATGAGCAGGGATTGTTTTGATGGCAGCAAATACAGCCTCTTTATTTTGTACATCAAAGCAAAGGGTGTGTACTGCTGCATTATATTTTGCAACAAGTGTTTCTTGTAACGCAGATAATAAATTTTCTTTTCTTCCGGTAATAATTAATTTGTTACCTGCTGCTGCAAATACATGCGCCATGGCTTCTCCAAAACCAGAAGTGGCGCCTGTAATTAAAATTGTTTTACTCATAATTTATTTTATCTAATGATTACACTCGTTCCTTTGGTGTACACTTTATTGTCTGCATAATCGATGCCTACTGCTTCATACACATAGGCGCCATTTGGTTGCAATTCATTTTTGTATGTTCCATCCCAACCCTCACCTAGTTTGCTGGTTGTATAAATGAGTTGCCCCCATCTATTAAAAACATTAAAGTGAATCAATTGTTTGATGCCTTTTGTAATAGGCTTCAAAATATCATTTTTACCATCTTTATTAGGCGTAAATCCAGACGGTACCCAAATGTTGGCAATACCATTAAAAATGGTAACGGTTACATTGTCTTCGGCGAAGCAACCTGCTTGCGTAAATACCCTTACCGTGTATACAACCGAGTCTGTACCTGCTGCACCTGTAAATACAGGATTTGCAATGAGCGGATTGTTTAAAAAGGTAGAAGGGTTCCATACATAACTGAGTCCACCACTTGCGCCAAGCTGCATAGGTCGTCCAATCACTGCAATGGTATCGTTTCCGGCGTTTGGTATAATGCGCGGCACAACTGTTACACGAATGGTATCGGTAACAATTTTTGGGCATCCCAGTGTGTCAGAAACAGCAATCACATAAGCTGTAGAGCTTACGGGCTTGGCTACTGGGCGTAGGGTGTTAAAGCCCGTTAAACTACTTGTTGGGCTCCATGTAAATTTACTCGCACTGATCGTGGCTTGTAAAGGGAGTGTGGTCCCAAAACAAATTGTGGTATCGAGCGTAGCGTTTACTGATGGCGTAGCAACCACTTTAATAAGTATTGAGTCTTTATCTTGACACTTACCCAAATTGGCAGTTACAAAATACTGCGTATTGGCTAACGGTTTTACAACTGGATTTTTAATATTATCTACAGCATCACCACCAGAACTTCGCCACAAATAAGACAGCGCAAAAGAAGTGGGCGCAAGTGCAAAACTATCGCCTCTGCAAATGGTGCTATCAGTTTTTAAATCTACTTTAATAAATTGAAGTACGTTAACCATTACACTATCTGTGGCCGTGCACCCATTGTCCATAACTGTTACATAATATTTGGTACTATCGTTAGGATATACAGTTGGACTTGCGGTGTTCGCACCAACAATTCTTAATTTATTAGCAGTATTATTTGGCACCCAATTGATGGTGGTTGTATTACTAATAAACGCTTTTAACGGAAGGGTATCGTTACTACAAATAAGCGTGTCTTTAAAAGGAAGATTGATTTGTGGTTTGTCTAAAATATCAATTTGTTTGGTGAGGGTATCGGTGCATCCTTTGTTATTGGTTGAAATAAGTGTGACGGTTGCTTTTTGTGCAGCACTGTATTTCCATACTGTGTCTTTTGTGGTGGCGCTATC
>JAGNTI010000115.1 GCA_017987615.1 Sediminibacterium sp.
AGCAACATTTTGAGTGGCCTGCATAGCGGCGGCAGGATCTAATTCTACAGCGTCAATAAAAGCGCTGGGTAATTTTTGCGCAAGTTGTAAAGACAATAAACCAGTGCCCGTTCCAATATCTAAAATACTAATAGGCGGGTTACTTGTTAATTGATGTGCTACCCAGGCGCCAAACAGGCACGCGTCTGTACATACCTTTAGCGCGCAGTCCGATTGCTGAACTGTAAATTGTTTAAACGCAAAATAGTTGTTGGACATCTGTTACGATGCTTAGTCTGCAAAGCTTGCAGCTATGTACTCACTATTTAAGCGCGCAATATTGGTGATTGAAATTTCTTTAGGGCAAGTAGCTTCACAAGCACCTGTGTTGGTACATGAACCAAAACCTTCTTTATCCATTTGTGCAACCATGTTTTGTACCCTTGTAGTACGCTCTGGTGCACCTTGTGGTAATAAGGCGAGGTGAGAAACTTTTGCACTTAAAAATAGCATAGCAGAACTGTTTTTACAAGCTGCTACACAAGCGCCACAACCAATACACATCGCTGCAGCAAAAGCATCATCTGCTTTTTGCTTTTCGATAGGTAAGGTGTTACCATCTACGGCATTACCGGTGTTAACGCTAACGTATCCACCTGCCTGAATAATTCTGTCAAAGGCAGAACGGTCTACCATCAAATCTTTAATAACTGGAAACGCATCGGCTCTCCATGGTTCTACTACAATTGTATCACCATCTTTAAAAGCACGCATGTGTAATTGACAAGTTGTATTTGCTTGCCAAGGGCCATGTGGTTTACCATTAATATACATAGAGCATGAACCACAAATACCTTCTCTACAATCATGGTCAAAAGCAACCGGACTTTCTCCGTCTTTGATTAATTGTTCGTTGAGTACGTCAAACATTTCTAAGAAACTCATTTCAGAAGAAATATTTTCTACGCGGTACATTTTAAAAGTACCTTTTGTGTTTTTATTTATTTGTCTCCAAACTTTAAGGTTCAGATTCATATTGTAATGTTCCATTGCAAGAAATTTGAAAAGTTGATAGATCGTTTGCTAATGATTATTTGTAGTTACGTTGTGAAGGTTTAATCACTTCGTACTTTAATTCTTCTTTATGAAGTTCCCAATTGTGTTCGCCTTTAAACTCCCAAGAAGCAACATACATGAAGTTTTCATCGTCTCTCAACGCTTCTCCATCTTCTGTTTGATATTCTTCTCTGAAGTGACCACCACAACTTTCGTTACGGTTAAGGGCATCGATACACATGAGTTCACCAAGTTCAATAAAGTCGGCAACGCGGTTGGCTTTATCAAGTTCCGGATTCATTTCATTAATTTCTCCAGGAATTCTCACGTCGCTCCAGAATTCTTTTTTAAGCGCTTGCACTTCTGCAATCGCTTGCTTTAATCCTTCTGCGTTACGCGCCATACCACACTTGTCCCAAATAATTTTTCCTAAACGCTTGTGGAAGCTTTCTACAGTTTGCGTTCCTTTAATGCTCATTAATTTTTCAATTCTAGCAAGCACCTCTTTTTCAGCTTCTTCAAATGCAGGGTGATTGGTATCAACACCTTTGCTATAAATTTCGTCTGCTAAATAATTACCAATCGTGTAAGGGATAACAAAATATCCATCTGCTAAACCTTGCATGAGTGCACTTGCACCAAGGCGGTTTGCGCCGTGCTCACTAAAGTTAGCTTCACCTAATGCATATAAACCAGGTACTGTAGTTTGTAATTCATAATCTACCCAAAGGCCACCCATGGTGTAGTGTACAGCAGGGTAGATACGCATTGGTACTTCGTATGGATCTTCGCCAGTGATTTTTGCATACATGTCAAATAGGTTGCCATACTTTTCTTTTACAACCTCTTTACCCATCGCAATGATCGCTTCTTGGCTTACATTTTCTAGGCCTTGTTTACCCGCTTCAATTTTACCATAACGTAAAATCGCTGCAGCGTAATCTAAGTATACAGCTTGCTTAGAAGTACCCACACCATAACCTGCATCACATCTTTCCTTAGCAGCTCTTGATGCCACGTCACGTGGTACAAGGTTACCAAATGCAGGATATCTGCGCTCTAAATAATAATCTCTTTCTTCTTCAGGAATATCTACCGCTTTGCGCGTTTCATTTAAATTTTTAGGCACCCAAATACGTCCATCATTTCTGAGTGACTCAGACATCAACGTTAATTTAGATTGATGATCGCCACTAACAGGAATACAGGTAGGGTGAATTTGTGTGAAGCATGGGTTGCTAAATAATGCACCTTGACGGTGTGCTTTCCATGCAGCCGTTACGTTAGAACCCATGGCGTTGGTAGACAAATAAAATACGTTACCATAACCACCAGTACATAATAATACCGCGTGACCAAAATGCTTTTCTAAATTACCAGACACTAAATCACGTGCAATAATACCTCTTGCTTTACCATCAATTTTTACTACTTCTAGCATTTCATGACGGCTGTACATTTTTACATTACCAAGTGCCACTTGACGCTCTAAAGCTTGGTACGCACCAATCAGTAATTGCTGACCTGTTTGGCCCGCCGCATAAAACGTACGTTGTACTTGTGTACCACCAAAACTACGGTTGCTTAATAGTCCACCATATTCACGTGCAAAAGGAACACCTTGTGCAACGCACTGGTCAATAATATTAACACTCACTTCTGCAAGGCGATGAACGTTTGCTTCGCGCGCACGGTAGTCACCACCTTTAATAGTGTCGTAGAATAATCTGAAAACGCTATCACCATCGTTCTGATAGTTTTTAGCAGCATTGATACCACCTTGCGCCGCAATAGAGTGCGCACGACGTGGAGAATCCTGAAAACAAAATGCTTTAACCTTGTAGCCAAGTTCTCCTAAAGAGGCAGCAGCAGATGCACCAGCTAAGCCAGTACCTACAACAATCACTTCTAGTTTACGTTTATTGGCCGGGTTAACAAGTTTGCAATGTCCCTTGTAATCTTCCCATTTTTTTTCAAGGTTGCCGGCAGGTATTTTTGAATTAAGCATATGCTTAGAAATTTAAATTGAGTGATAATTAATTGATCCAACCAAAATAAAAACTGAGTGGCATCAGTGCAAATAATAAAGGCACGATGATAGAAAATCCTACGCCCACACAGTTGATTAAACCACTAATTTTTTTATTGTGAATGCCAATTGTTTTAAAGGCACTTTGGAATCCATGTAATAAGTGATACGCTAAAGAGCCACACGCTAATACATAAAGCGCTACAATAAGTGTATTGCCTACAAAAACGTTTCTCATTTCGGCATATAAGTTATGGTGCATAACACCATTGTACTCTACTTCGGCAAGTGCTTGAACACTACCCATACCACCAAGTCTACTAGGTGTCCAAAAATGATAAATGTGCATCACTAAAAACATAAGTAGGAGTGTACCTAGTATCGCCATACTTCTGCTATACCATTTACTTCCATCGGCATATGCTACAGCATAACCAACACTTCTTTTTTTACGATTCTCTAGCGTTAATAAATAACCCTGAAAAATGTGCAAGAAGAAACCAGCAAAAAGGCCAATCTCTAAAATTCTAGGAAGCACATTGCTACCCATAAAATGCGCAGCTTTGTTAAACATTTGCCCCTGATCGGCAGGATCATAAGCGGCTGCCCAAATGCAAGCATTGAGTCCTACATGCACAATTAAAAAGAGCACCAGAAAAATTCCAGTAAAACCCATCACCAATTTTTTGCCAACCGATGATGTAAAGACTTGTTTCCAGGTCATAATGAACGTTTTGTGTTTTTTAAAATCGGTGCAAAAATAGCACAGGAAACGATGCCTTTCTCTAATCGAGCAACTTTTTTCGCAGGACTAATACACATCTTTAAACAGTATAATCGCCGTTTACATAAAAAGAGCCCCCATTAACCATTAAGAACTGTATTTTTGGACCATGTTTAAGTTATTCGGGATATTATGGAATAGTTTTAGAATGGCTGTTCAGGAACTTAGGGTTAATAAGCTCCGTACATTCCTTTCTTTGTTTGGAATTACCATTGGTATTTTTTGCATCATTGGCGTATTAGCCACTGTAGATAGTTTAGAACGCAAAGTTCAAAACGATATTAAAGCTTTTGGTAACAATACCATCTATATCGACAAATGGAGTTATTCCGGTGGCCCCGATTATCCTTGGTGGAAATTTGTAAAACGTCCGGTGCCCAAAATTGAGGAAATGCGTTTTGTTAAAGCAAAATGTGACCTTGCTGCCAACACTTCTTTTTTTAGTTCTACTAACGTAAATGCAAGTTATAAAGACAACATATTAAGTAACGTAAGTTTGTATGGTATCACCGAAGATTTCAACAACATACAAACCCTAGAAATCGCTGCTGGACGCTATTTGAACGAATCTGAGTTTACTAGAGGAACAACGTCAACAGTTATAGGAAGTTTAGTTGCCGACGAATTATATGGAGGTGCACAAAAGGCAGTGGGTAAACAAATTACCTACAACGGAAAGCATTTAAATATTGTAGGTGTTATTAAAAAGCAGGGTCAAAGTTTTATTGGCGGCTTTAATTTTGATGAATGTTTAATTACCACATACCGTTATTTTTCGGGTGTATACAATCCAGATATTGCTAGTCCATTTATTATGGTGCAGGGTAAGCCTGGTGTTTCTTCTGCTGCCTTAGCTGAAGAATTGCGTGGCGTAATGCGTCAACTACGCAGGTTAAGCCCTAGTGCCGAAGATAATTTTTCTTGTAACGATGTGGCCCAGTTTAGTGAAGTTGTGGGTGGCTTTTTTGGTAAAGTAACCGCTGGTGGATGGGCTATTGCAGGCTTAAGTTTAATTGTAGGCGCATTTGGCGTGGCTAATATTATGTTTGTAACGGTGCGTGAAAGAACCAGTCAAATTGGTCTTAAAAAAGC
>JAGNTI010000116.1 GCA_017987615.1 Sediminibacterium sp.
GGACAAAAAACCAAGTTAAGACAATCAGGTGCTTACAAGGTTGTGGTTACAGATGCCACTGGATGTTCACAAACATCTAATATCATCAACCACGTAGTAACAGCCTTACCTCCAGAAGTGGTAGCTAAAGAAATTAATTTAACGGTATCGCCTAACCCTAACAATGGTAAGTTCCAATTACGTTTTGAGGTTAAAAATAGGGCGCCATTAAACATAGATATTTTAACCGCTAGTGGTCAAAAAGTATTTACCGAATCAACCCCTAATTTTAATGGTGTTTACAGTAAAGAAATCAATATAGGAAAACCAAGCTCAGCGTATTATTTGTTAAAAATTGAGCACAACAAAAAAACATACACGCAAAAGGTAATTATCATAGACTAGTTACCGCGTCTAGCGTACCTTTAGGGTATGAAAAAGTTTTACTGCATTATATTTATAATAGCTGCTTGCTTAACAACAAGCAGCTATTCTTTTGCTCAAAAAATCGAGAAAAGAACGGGCTTTTTAAAAGACAGTGCTACGCAAATGCCTATTGTGCTGGCGAGTGTTACCAATTTAACCACGCGTGAAACCGTTATGACTAGCAGTGCTGGTAAATTTTTAATTGCAGTAAAACCCAAAGACATTTTATCTTTTGCAGCTGTTGGATATTATTTTGATACCCTTACGGTAGCTTCAGAAAATAATGCGGGTGCAATTGCTGCATTTTTAAAACCACTTGGCGCCTATTTAGGAAACGTAACCGTAAGTAGTAAAGGACTTAACAGATATCAGTTAGATAGTATCGAGCGACGAAAAGAATTTTTACAAGGCATTGCAAATTATATGATACCAGCAGTTGCAAAAGCCAATTCGGGCGCGGGCATCGCACTTAATATTGACCGTTTTTCAAAAAATGAAAAAAAGAAAAGAAGGGCTTTCGCTTTTTATGAGGACAACGAAAATGAAGCCTATATCAATTACCGGTTTACACCAGAACTAGTTGCTTCACTTACCGGATTTAAAGATGAGGAGCTGCAAACATTTATGCAAACCTACAGACCTTCTACCACATGGTTACGCGCCAATCTAACCAAAGAAGATTTAGTGTACTATATCAATGCGCAGTTAAAAAATTACAAGCCTACTCGTAACGAAGTGCGTTAATTGGATTGAGTTTAGCAGCTTTCATGGCTGGATAAATACCAGCACCAAGCCCCACGGCGGTACAAATTACAATACCCGTAATTACCCAACCCCATGGAATAATAAATCCTGTGTTTAAGTAGATGGCAAAAATATTTCCAACGCCAACGCCTAGTAAAATACCAAAAAAAGCGCCAAGCAAACTAATAATAACGCTCTCAAATAAAAACTGCTGACGCACATTTTTACTTTTACCGCCAATGGCTTTAATAAGTCCCACTTCTTTGGTTCTTTCGTTAACAGCCACTAGCATAATATTCATGAGTCCAATAGCAGCGCCAATCAGTGTAATAAGTCCAATAGCACCCGCAGAGCCTGTAATACTGCCTAAAAAGCCAATAAATAATTCGGCAAACTTGTCACTTTTTTCAATCACAAAATTATCTGTTTCGGTAGGCATTAATTTACGGATCGATCTAAAATAAGCCGTAGCCTGACCTGCAGCAGGATCAATTTCTTTAACGTTGGCAACCATAACGCCCATCAAATAAGAGTTACTTGCATTGCCATACTTTCTAATATTATTATACGTAGTAACAATTACATCGTCCTGACGCATCATGGCACTAGAACCCTTTGCTTTTAATAGCCCCACTACACGGTATGGCGCACCACTTACGCGTACAATTTTATCTAGACATCTTTCTGGCTTATCACCAAATAAAGTAACCGCAACGGCATTACCTAAAATGCAAATGTTACGACCACTTTGTATGTCCTGCTCATTTAAATTTCTTCCTTGAATTAATGTGTACCCACTCACCGCTAAATAATTTTCATCACCACCCATCAGGGTAATTTGCGGATTGGTTTTTTTATCTTGGTAATGAATTTCTTGACCACCCGGCCCTCTTCTATAAATACTTACAAAAGCCCCCGGAAAGCTGTAGGTTTTTTTAAAAAACTCCGCATCTTCTTTGCGAATGGGCTTATCTAAATTTGATTTTTTTTCTTTTTGACCGCGTACCGATTTAGCAACATCAGAATTATTTCCCCCCATTCTTACGCGCGAATTTTTATACCTAATATTAAAGGCATTGGTACCCATCGATGAAAAGCTTTCTTTTAAACTCTGGTTCATGGCTTCAATAGCCGTAATAATACCAATCAGTGCCATAATACCAAATGCGATAATGGCTACGGTAATACTTGTACGCAATTTGTTGGCGCGTACCGTACGCCAAGCAAGTGATAAAGAGTCTAAAGAAGTCATTCCTGCCATAATAGTAGCATTATAGCTGTAAAGATAGCACAGATTGAGCAGCCCCTAACAGAGGGCCTCAAAAAAATGAGGAGCGGTAGTAGGCCAAGAAGTATGGTAAAATACTAAAAGTAAAGCCAGCTCAAAAGCGCAGAAGGCCAGATGCCTAGTATCACAATTAAGGCAGCCACAGCAATTAATGCCGCTTTAAAACCACCTGTAATAGGCAGGGTTTGCGGATCGCCTTCTTTAAAGTACATAGCCTGAATCACTCTAAAGTAATAGTATACGCTTACAGCTGCTAAAATTACCGCTACAATAATGAGCCAAAGGGCACCACCTGCTTGCATAGCACCTGCTAGTACATAGTATTTTGCAAAAAAGCCAGCCGTTAAAGGAATACCTGATAACGATAATAAAGAAACCGTTGCTGCAAAAGCAAGTACCGGTTCTTTTTTAGCAAGGCCATTAAATCCATCTAATGTATAATCCTGTAATTTAATAAGCACAGCAAAAATGCTAATCGTAGCTAAGCTATACGCAGCTGCATACAAGAGCATACCTTCTTTAGCAATTTCTGTATTGTTCGCATAGAGTGCAAAAAGCATAAAACCTGCCTGCGCAATACTTGAATATGCGAGCATACGTTTAACGCTCTGCTGAAACACAGCCGTAATATTTCCTATCAATAAAGTTGTAACAATTGCAAAGTCAACAATGATATGCCAAGTAGGGCCAAGCACCGTGTACAAATTTTCAAATACACGAATAAACGCTAGCATACCTGCAGCCTTAACAATGGTAGACATAAATGACGTAAACACACTTGGTGCACCATCATATACATCTGGCGTCCAAAAATGAAAAGGAGCAGCAGATACTTTAAATGACATAGAAGCAAAAAGTAGTACAACGCCTGCTACAAGTAAGTATGGAGGCTGTTGAGAAGCAACAATCACACCTCTTAAACTACTACTATGTACCATACCAAAATTACCAGTAGCGCCATACATAAGCGCAATACCCATGAGCATCACACCCGTAGAAAAAGAACCCATTAAAAAATACTTAAGCGACGCTTCATTACTTTTTAAATTTCTTTTATCAGAACCTGTTAAAATATAAAGCGGGATCGATAAAATTTCGACGCCAATAAATAACATGAGTAGTCCATTAAATGAACTTAAAATGGCAACGCCACAAAGCACAAAAAAGATAAGTGCAAAATACTCTGCCACATTAATACCTACTTCTGTAATATCACTTGCACTGAGCAATAAATAAATAAACGTTGCACCATATGCAATACAGTTAAAAAACAAACCATAACGCTGGGTTACAATTAAATCATGTGTATTGATATCAAATGAAAACAAATTGTTCATTTCCATTAAATTGGCAGCCAGTAATACAAGCACGCCCACTGTTGCAATGTTTTTTATGATTGTTTTGTTCGTGGTAAAAATGCCACTAAACATCATCACAACTCCCAGTAAAGCCGATACAATAATTGCGTTCATAAGAAATTATTTTATAACGAGTAAAGCGTTAACAGAATCTTTGGTTAAATCAATGAGTGGTTGCGGGTATACACCAAGCGCTATAACAGCTATAACAATTACAATAAGCACCCACTTACTATAACAATTTATTTCGGTAGCATTTGCTGTAACAGCAGATACTTCTCCAAACAATACTTTTTGCACCATTTGAAGGGTGTAAATAGCACCTAATATAATGCTCACCCCAGCTGCTGCAGCAATCCAAATATTGTATTGGAATAATCCATTAAACAATAAGAATTCACCAATAAAAGCATTGGTAAGTGGTAAAGCAATATTTGCAAAAGCAAGTACCACAAATAAGATAGCCATGGTTGGCGCTTTGGTAGCAAGGCCACCTAGTTCCGATAATTTACGCGTACCCAGTGTAGACTCAATTGCATTGGCAAGAATCCAAAGTCCAATTACATTGATTCCGTGGTTAAACATTTGTACTTGTACACCTTGTAAACCCAGTGTGCCGCCAGCAAAAATAGCCGCAGCCATCAGGCCAATATGCGCAATAGAAGAATAAGCAATTAAACGCTTGATATCATCTTGCTTAATCGCAATTAATGAAGCGTAAATCATTCCTACCACCGATAGTATAACAATAGGCATTGCAAATGTTGAAGTAGCTACCGGAAATAAAGGCAACACCCAACGAATCACTGCAAATAAACCCATTTTAACCATCACGCCACTAAGTACCATGGTAGTTGCCGTTGGTGCCTGCTCGTAAGCATCTGGCTGCCAGGTATGCAAAGGAAATATTGGCATTTTGATTGCAAATGCAATAAAAAATAAAAAGAAAGGAAGTGTTTCTTGACCACTTAACAAATCAGTGTTGGTAAATGAAGACCAAGCAAAACTATGATCCTTGGTATGCATGTAAACATATAAAATACCTACAAGCATTAATAAAGAACCTAAAAA
>JAGNTI010000117.1 GCA_017987615.1 Sediminibacterium sp.
GAAAAATTAGGACAAACGGGTAATACCGATATGCTTACCGTAAGTTATTCTTCTCCCGATTATATTGGCCACTCTTTTGGCCCTAACTCATGGGAAAATGTAGATGACTATGTTAGACTTGACGAAGAACTAGGCAGGTTTTTTGCCTTTTTAGATGCGCAAGTTGGGAATGGACAGTACACTGTATTTTTGACCGCAGATCACGCTGTGGCGCATGTTCCAGGCTTTATGACTGAAAATAAATTACCAGGTGGCGCAGTCAATGATGCGGGTATTCAAAAAGAAATGAACGCTCAATTAAAAGCAAAATATGGCATCGATAATTTAGTAGTGAGCATGTACAATTATCAAGTGCATTTAAACCACAACAAATTAGATTCTGCTAAAATTGATGACGCTCCTATTAAAAACTGGATTGCTAGTTACATGAAAAAAAATGAAGCGGTGGCCAATGCTTTTCCTACTTCAGAAATCATGACAACGCCTATTAACAAAACACTTCGTGAAATGCTTGCGAATGGTTTTTATCCACGCAGAAGTGGTGATGTTCAAATCATATTTAAACCTGGCTATATAGATGGTGGCAACACCGGAACTACGCATGGTTTATGGTATCCATACGATTCGCATATTCCATTGTTATGGTATGGATATGGTATCAATAAAGGAAGCTCACATAAAGAAACCTACATGACGGATATTGCAGTAACACTGGCTGCACTATTAAAAGTACAAATGCCAAATGGTGCTGTAGGAAAAGTAATTGAAGAAGTAATTAAGAAATAAACTGTTGATGCAGAGCAAGCACCTGTGGAATCAGTAATGCTTTTTCGTTGTTGTCAATAACAATAGTACAACGCTGCATTTTTATGTTATCATCTAACTGGTGCTGCATGCGCTTTAGTACTTCGTCGCGCGTAATATTATCTCTTGCCATCACCCTTGCTATGCGCATATCTTCTGGTGCTGTAACACCAATAATAAAATCGAGCCCAACATTTGTTCCAGCTTCAAATAATAAAGCGGCTTCTTTAACAATGTACGCAGAGCCCTGCTCCTCGCAGCGTTTGGCCCAAGCATCAGCCGCTTTGATGGTTGCGGGATGCACCAGGGCATTGAGTTTTGCGAGCTGGTCTGGGTTATTAAAAACAAGGGTTGCTAAATATTTTCTATCTAGCAACCCGTTCTTATAGGTTTCTGATCCAAAAGCCGCAATAACTTGTTCGCGTAATTCTAGATCGGAATTTAATATGTTTTTTGCAGTGGCATCGGCGTCAAAAACAGGTACGCCCAGTACTTTAAAAATACCTGCTACCGTTGATTTACCGGCACCTATGCTTCCTGTAATACCAATCTTAAGCATTTGCTTTAGCAATCGCTAAAGTCCAATCCATGCTAATAGAAGACTTTTCAATTTTAAGGTAGCTACCAGGGCTAACTTCTAATTGAAGCGTTCCATCTTCATTGATTTTATTGATAGTGCCGTGGATACCAGCGATGGTAACGATACGATCACCTTTTTGCATGTTATCAATAAATTTCTTTTGGTCTTTTGCTTTTTTAGCTTGCGGGCGAATCATGAATAACCAGAAAACTAAAATAATGGCACCCATCATTACTAATTGTACCATACCGCCTCCACCTTGTTGTGGATTACCTGCTAACAATACTAAACTTAAACTGTTCATCTCTATTTTTTTTTGTTATTTGAAGCATTAAAATTAACCTTTTGAATCTTACCAGACTCGGTTAATTCTTTATGAATATTATCTAAAATTCCGTTTACAAATTGACCACTTTGTGCGGTACTATAATCCTTTGCTAAATCAATATACTCATTTATGGTTACTTTGGTTGGAATGGTTTCAAAAAATAACAATTCGCAAACTCCCATACGCATCAAAATCATATCCAGTAGGGCGATACGCTCTGCATCCCAATTTTTTAATTTAGGCTTAATTAATTCGGCGGCCACCTCTTTTTTATCGATGGTCGTTTCTAATAAGCTTTGCGCAAACTGCCATTTTTCGGAGCCCACCATTTCTAGTAAGTTAACCCCAGCAGGTTTTTGAATATAATTTAATACCAGCTGTTCCATCATATCAGCATCATCGTCCCAGTTGTGAAACACTTCTTCGATATGCTCAATAAATGCCTCGTTAGGAAGCATGAGGTTGGTAAAAATAAACTTGATAATTTCTTTTTCCTTGGCCTTGTCTCTAGCGTCGCTAGCTGTGTACAACTGATAAATATCAGACTCGGTTAAAGCATCAAAAGTCTTTTTTAGAAGGTCTTTTGAAATAGTATGATGGGGCTTAAATACCTCAAGTGCCTCTTTAAAGCTTTCACTTTCGATGATTTCCCATAAAAGTGAGTTACCGGCAATTTTGGTATTTACGTTTAAATCGTCAGATGAGGGAAGGTTACGCGCAGCTCGGTTAAATGCACTGGTTTCGGCGTAGCGGGCTACTTCTGTAATGTAATAAAGGAGGTATACGAATAGCTCATTACTCAGATCTAGCTGTTTTTTAAGCGCTTGTGCAGGCTTAGGGAGCTTTGCCCCGGCTTCGGCAGTTTCTATTATATAGAGGAGCTGCATCACTTTCACACGGATATTTCTTCTACTTATCATCTGGTAAGAACTTATTTGGGTGGGCAAATGTAGAAAGAAATTGCCCACAAACCGCCTAAAAATGAAAATTTGACACTTGTAAACCAAAACTTACTGCATCTTTGCTGCCCGTTCTGACAGGCTTTCGCCATTTTAGGTAGGTTAACAGGGTAAACCCTGAAATTTTGACCTAGCCCACCCCTTGGCATAATAATAGATGAATAGGTACTGTTCTGGTTAACGATTCACGTTTAGGAACAGATTTTTTAACTCAAACATTAAAAAACAAATACGGTATGGCTAAGAAATTAAGCGTAACGCCCTTACACGACAGAGTTATTGTAAAGGCTGCTGCCGCAGAAGAAAAAACTGCTGGTGGAATCATTATCCCTGACACTGCTAAAGAAAAACCACAACGTGGTGTTGTTGTTGCAGTTGGAACTGGTAAAAAAGATGAACCAATGACTGTTAAAGTTGGTGACAATGTACTTTATGGCAAATATGCTGGTACAGAAATCCAAATCGAAGGTCAAGACTTACTTATCATGCGTGAAAGTGATTTACTTGCAATTGTTTAATAACAATTGTAACCTATCTGAAAATATAAATTCGTAAAATTAAATTGTTATCCAAATGGCTAAGCAAATTTTCTTCGATATCGAAGCAAGAAATAAAATGAAAAAAGGCGTTGACACTCTAGCCAACGCAGTTAAAGTAACCCTAGGTCCTAAAGGTCGTAATGTGGTTATTGAGAAAAAATTTGGCGCTCCTTCTGTTACTAAAGATGGTGTATCTGTAGCGAAAGAAATTGAACTAGAAGATGCGATCGAAAACATGGGTGCTCAAATGGTTAAAGAAGTAGCAAGCAAAACAGCTGATATTGCTGGTGATGGTACTACAACTGCAACTGTGTTAGCACAAGCAATCATTTCTGAAGGTTTAAAAAACGTTGCTGCTGGTGCAAATCCAATGGATTTAAAGCGCGGTATTGACAAGGCTGTTGCTAAAGTAATCGAAAACTTAAGATCACAATCTCAAGCGGTAGGTAACGATTCTAAAAAAATTGAACAAGTTGCTACCATCTCTGCAAACAGTGATAGCGAAATCGGAAAGTTAATTGCAACTGCTATGTCTAAAGTAGGCAAAGAAGGTGTAATTACTGTTGAAGAAGCAAAAGGTACTGATACAACTGTAGACGTTGTAGAAGGTATGCAATTTGATCGTGGATATATTTCTCCATACTTCGTTACAAACAGCGAAAAAATGGAAGCAGAAATTCAAAATCCATACATCTTAATTTATGATAAAAAGATTTCTGCAATGAAAGACATTCTTCATATTTTGGAGAAAGTAGCTCAAAGCGGTCGTCCTTTAGTTATCATCGCTGAAGATTTAGAAGGTGAAGCACTAGCTACACTTGTGGTAAATAAATTACGTGGCACTATTAAAGTGGCTGCTGTTAAAGCTCCAGGTTTTGGTGATCGTCGTAAAGAAATGTTAACGGATATTGCCATCTTAACTGCTGGTACTGTTATCAGTGAAGAGCAAGGCTTTAAATTAGAAAATGCAGACCTTACTTATTTAGGTCAAGCTTCTTCTGTTACAATCGACAAAGACAACACTGTTGTTGTTGGTGGTAAAGGTAAAAAAGCAGATATCACTGCTCGTGTAAACCAAATTAAAGCACAAATCGAAAACACAACTTCAGACTACGACCGTGAGAAATTACAAGAGCGTTTAGCGAAATTAAGTGGTGGTGTTGCAGTATTATATGTAGGTGCTGCTACAGAAGTTGAAATGAAAGAAAAGAAAGACCGCGTAGACGATGCGCTTCACGCTACACGTGCAGCTGTTGAAGAAGGTATTGTACCTGGTGGTGGTGTTGCTTATATCCGTGCAGTAGAAAGTTTAGAAAAACTAAAAGGTGCTAACGAAGATGAAGCAACTGGTATTCAAATTGTAAAAAGAGCAATTGAAGAACCACTTCGTCAAATCGTTATCAATAGCGGTATTGAAGGTTCTATCGTTGTACAAAAAATTAAAGAAGGCAAAGGTGACTTTGGTTTCAATGCACGCACTGAGGTTTACGAAAACCTATTTAAAGCAGGTGTAATTGATCCAACTAAAGTAACACGTGTTGCATTAGAAAACGCTGCATCTATCGCTGCTATGTTGTTAACAACAGAGTGTGT
>JAGNTI010000118.1 GCA_017987615.1 Sediminibacterium sp.
TGGTGTACACGTCTTTATCGTTTGTCATTACCACGCCACCTTCACCGCATGTAATTGTTTTTACAAAGTCAAAAGAAAATGTTCCCGCGGCTCCAATGGTGCCTAATTTTTTTCCTTTGTAGGTGCCGCCAATACTCTGACAAGCGTCTTCTAATAATATTAGATTATGGTCTGTGCAAATTTGTTGAAGCGCATCCATATCGGCCATGCTACCGCACATATGCACCGGCATCACACACTTTGTTTTGGGTGTTATAGCGGCTTTAACAGCGGCGGGATCTAGCGTTAATGTTTCATCAATATCTACTAAAACGGGCACGGCGCCAACGCTTAATATAGCTTCAAAACTTGCTACAAAAGTAAATGCCGGCATGATTACTTCGTCACCAACACCAATGCCTAGTGCTGCCATCGCGGTTGTTAATGCAGCGGTACCACTAGAAGTCAGTTGCGCATGATTACAACCAAAAACCTGCGTTACAGCGGTTTCTAGTTCTTTAGACTTCCAGATGCCTTTGCGGGGGCCATCAAACCCATAACGCATTAATATTCCGGTTTCTAAAACCTCATTCACTTCTTTTCTTTCTTCGTCACCAAAAAATTCAAATCCTGGCATATACTATGTTTAGACTGCAAAGGTAAAGAACTTAGTTGCATCTTGTATTGGCATTATCTTTGCATTATGAATCCTACCTTATTTTATTGTTACGACGCCTATTGTGGCTGGTGCTATGGCTTTTGCCCCGTTATCAAAAAAATAGCCGAAAACTACCCTACTTTACAAGTAGAAGTGCTTTCTGGTGGCATGATTATGCCCGAAAAAGCCGTTCCAATCAGCGCTACAGCGCATTATATTTTAGGTGCCTATAAAAATGTGGAGGAATTAACCGGGGTAGAATTTGGTGAAGACTACCTCTGGCATATTAATAACCCCGAATTAAGCGACTGGTTCCCACATTCCGAAAAACCAGCCATCGCGCTTTCCATTTTTAAGGAGTTTTACCCCGAACGTCAGGTAGAATTTGCAACCGATTTACAAATAGCCCTCCATTATGAAGGCCGTGATTTAACGGACAATGAAGCATACAGGCACTTACTTGAAAAATATAGTATCGCCCCCGAAACTTTTTATGAAAAATTAGCCAGCGAAACCTATAAAGATCAAGCCCACTATGAGTTTTCGCTGGTTAAACAATTGCAAGTAACCGGATTTCCATGTGTATTATTACAAGTCAATGAATCAAAATTTCATTTGTTAGCGAGGGGTTACACAGATTATGAAACGCTACGTGCAAGACTTGATTTAGCGCTAGCAGAAGCCGCAAAAACGAATTAGTAGTTTTTTAACCTTATTTTACCTTTACTTTGCACAACGTAAACAAAGCATATGGAGTACAGTAATTTAGTATCAATCTCTGGCCTTAGTGGTCTATTTGAAATGGTTGCCAGCAAGACAGATGGCGCTATCGTTAAGTCTTTAGAAGATCAAACCACAAAGTTTGTAAGCAGCAGAGTACACAACTTTTCTCATTTAGAAAGCATTGAAGTGTATACCGTTCGTGACAATATCAATTTGGTGGAGCTTTTTCAAACGATGTTAGCTTCTAAAGAAGCCCTTCCTTCCGAAAAAGACCCAGCAGCTATTGTCGCTTACTTTAAAAAAGTATATGCCGATATGGATTTTGACCGTGTGTATCCTAGTGATATGAAAAAGATGGTAAAATGGTTTAGCATTTTAAAAGCCAATAACATCGAAATCAAATTATCTGAAGAGCCTGAAGAAGAAACAGAAGCATAATTTAAGAGAACGTATATAAAAGTCGCAAAAGCTTGTCTCTTGCGACTTTTTTTTGCCCATACCTTCCAATAAACTAAGAGAAATCTTACATTGTGACACTCAATTTACCATCATGAAAAAATTCTTACTCATTACACTTTTAGGATGCTCGATATTTTCTAGTAAAGCGCAGCGTTTTTCGGAAAAATCAGAAGCATCTGAAACCTGGGTAAATGCACAGTTCAATAAATTAACGCCCGAAGAGCGCATTGCACAACTCATGATTGTAAGAGCACATAGCAATTTGGGTGAAGCGCATGTAAAAGAAGTTACCGATTTAGTGACCAAATTTAATGTGGGTGGTTTGTGTTTTTTTCAGGGTGGCCCCATCAGACAAGCTACCCTCACCAATGCTTATCAATCACTTGCTAAAACGCCACTTATGATTGCCATTGATGGTGAGTGGGGTTTAGGTATGCGACTCGACAGTGTGATTAATTTTCCACGTCAACTCATGATGGGTGCCGTGAATGACGCCAATTTAATTTATCAATTTGGCCGTATTGTGGGTGAGCAGTGCAAACGCCTTGGCATACAAATTAATTATGCGCCAGATGTTGACATCAACAACAATCCAAAAAATCCGGTAATCAATGATAGAAGTTTTGGAGAAGACAAATATAAAGTATCGCAGTACGGTGTTGCTTATATGCGCGGTATGCAGGATGTAAATGTAATGGCTTGTGCCAAACATTTTCCTGGACACGGTGATGTAGCGGTAGACTCACATTATGATTTACCTATCATTTATAAATCTAGAGGTTCACTTGACTCTTTAGAATTATACCCTTTTAAAGAAATGATTAAAGCCGGCGTTGGTAGTGTGATGATGGCGCATTTGTCCATTCCTGCATTAGATACGACCACCAATTTACCAACTTCACTATCTGCCATTGCTGTTCAAAACTTACTCCGCAATGAACTTGGCTACAACGGTATCACGTTTACAGATGCACTTGAAATGAAAGGCGTTTCAAAGTTTTTTCCTAAAGGTGAAGCTTCTGTAATGTCTTTAATTGCTGGTAACGATATGCTTTGCTTACCTGGAGATATTGAAGGTAGTATTGAAAAAGTAAAAGAAGCTATTGCCAACGGAAAGTTAAGTTGGGAGGACCTTAACCAAAGAGTTAAAAAAGTATTGCGCGCTAAATATAATTTAGGGCTAGCTAGTTTACAACCTATCGATACTACTAATTTAGCTGCGGACCTAAATGCTTCTACCAACGAGCTAAAAGAAATCCTTGCTAAAAAAGCATTGACGGTTTTAAAACTTGAGAATAAAAAATTATTACCGTTACAATCAAAAAATACAAAAACACTTTATATAGGTATTGGCACTAGTAAAGAAAATAGTTTCGCAACAAGTATCAAAGAAACCTATGGTGCAGATATTGTACTCTTTAATTTTTCAGATAGCACCACTAAAGCAGATAGCATTGCCAAATTAACAAGTGGCTACGACGCTGTTGTTGTTGGGATGCATAATTTTAGCAGAAAGCCTGCCAATAATTTTGGTATTTCTGATGCAGCACTTGGTTTACTTTCAAAAGTGCAAGGTGCTAATACCATTAACTTTTGTTTTGGAAATCCTTACGCGGTAGCAAATTTATGTAATGCCAATAATGTAGTGGTTTGTTATGAAGATGATGAGATCACTCAAAAAGCGGGCGTACAATTATTACAAGGTGTTACCCAGCCAGAAGGAAAATTACCTGTTACCGTTTGCGATAATTTTAGTTTTGGTAGCGGTATCGAAACGGCTAGTTATTTTAATACAGCCGTTCCAGAAGAAGTAGGCATGAGTAGTGCTGGGCTTCAGAAAATTGATAGCATTGCCAAAGCAGCCATTGACAGCGCGGCCATTCCTGGCTGTGTAGTATTAGTGGCCAAAAATGGTAAAGTGGTTTACAATAAAGCATTTGGCACCACCAACTATAATAACAATGTTCCGATGCAAACAGATATGGTATTTGATTTAGCGTCTGTTACTAAAATATCTGCTACGACTGTAGCCATCATGAAACTTGTTGAAACCAAAAAAGTAAAACTGCATAAAACCATTGGCGATTATATTCCATGGGTGCGCGGATCAGATAAAGCATCGATTAAAATATCAGATCTTTTGTTACACCAAGCTGGACTTGTTCCTTTCATTACTTTTTACAAAGAAGTATTGGACCCTGCTACCAATAAACCATCTCCTAAATATTTTTCAACAACCGCTACGCCACAATTTCCAGTGCGTGTAGCAGAAAATGTATATCTCAGAAAAGATTGGCAGGACAGCATGTATGCGCGTATACTATCTAGTAGCACACCTACCGCTGGCAAATATGTATACAGCGATAACGATTTTATTTTTTTAGGGAAAGTAGTGGAGTCTGTTACGGGTATGGGCTTAGACGCCTATGTAGCAAATCAGTTTTATACACCACTTGAGATGCATAGCACAGGTTTTTTACCTACTGCAAAAATGCCATTAAGCAAAATTATACCAACCGAGGTAGAAGCGCATTTTAGAGCACAGCAAACCCATGGAGATGTTCATGATGAGGGTGCTGCGATGTTTGGTGGCGTGGCTGGACATGCCGGCTTATTTAGCAATGCTTATGATTTAGCTAAACTCTATCAAATGCTATTAAATGGCGGCGTACTAAATGGCAAGCGTTATTTAAAAAAATCAACGATTCAAAAATTTACCGCATATAGTTCTAGTATTTCTAGAAGAGGTTTAGGATTTGATAAACCTGAAAAAGACAATGCAACAAGAAAAGAAGCCTACCCTTCTAAAAGTGTAACTCCTGAAACATACGGCCACACTGGATTTACCGGTACTTGCGTTTGGGTAGACCCAACCAAGCAACTGGTTTATGTCTTTTTGTCTAGCAGGGTTTCACCAACAAGAAACAACACCAAATTTGGTAG
>JAGNTI010000011.1 GCA_017987615.1 Sediminibacterium sp.
TATGCAACACTTGCCGCAAATGTTGGTTACCAACTTAATAAATATTGGCGCTTTACCGCGGATATTCAAAACTTCACCAACACCAAATATTATGAGGTCTATGGCTTTAAAACCATGCCACTCAATGCTAGTCTTGGAGCCGTGTTCAGTTGGTAAAATAATTGGTTATATTTGTAAGAAGGGCACCAATACTTACCAATATGAACTTTCAATTTGACCAACTCATCACCGTTACATTTACATTATTTGCGGTTATAGATATTGTGGGATCTATCCCACTTTTAATATCCTTGAAAGAAAAAATGGGTGGCATTAAATCTATTAATGCTACCCTTATTTCTGGAGCCCTCATGATAGCATTTTTATATGTAGGTAAGCCATTTTTAAAAGTGCTAGGCCTTGACATTCGCTCTTTTGCGGTGGGTGGATCTGTGGTGATCTTTTTATTAGGCCTCGAAATGGTACTTGGGCACGAAATTTTTAAAGGCGACAAAGACGCCAAATCTAGCACCATGGTACCCATTGCCTTCCCCATTATTGCCGGAAGTGGAACCCTTACCACCATTATGTCATTAAAGGCCAACTTTGAAGAAGTGTACATTCTATCGGGTATCGTTGTAAACCTCGTTATCGTATTTATCGTGCTGAAATCACTGAATTGGATCCAAAAAGGCCTTGGAGAAGGCGGTTTAATGGCCGTTCGGAAGTTTTTTGGCGTGATTTTGCTAGCCATTGCCGTAAAGATTTTTAGCAGCAATATTGCCGCTTTTGGCAAATAATAGAGCTGTTTTTAGCCTACAATTGTTACCTTTGCAGCCCATTTAACCCCTTTGGCCTATTTGGGCCTCAGGCAAAACCTTATAAATAAGAAGACATGGCAAAAGTTACTAGAGAGAACATTGCAAAGCTTACAGACAAACTAACAGTAACCTTAGACAAGGCAGACTACTTAGGCAATTTTGAAGTGAGCCTCAAAAAATATGCAAAAACAGCAAATATTCCTGGTTTTAGAAAAGGAATGGTACCTGCAGGACTTGTTAAAAAAATGTATGGTCAAAGCGTTTTTACAGACGAAGTTTTAAAAACAGTAGAGCAGGAATTAAACAGCTACTTACAAGCAGAACAACTAGATATTTTTGCTCAGCCGCTTCCTTTAGATAGCGAGTTACGCAATATGGACATCAACAATCCAGAAAGCTACACCTTTGCTTTTGAAATTGGACTTAAGCCAGCAGTAGATATTGACGTGAAAAAAGTAAAAGTTACACGTTATAAAATAAATGTTACGGATCAAATGTTACAAGACGAACTTGAGCGTTTACAAATTCGTAGCGGTAAAATGACAGAGCCTGAAGCCGTAACTGGTGATGACAATGTATTAAATGTAAAGTTTGTTGAGTGCGATAAAGCTGGTGTAGCTGTTGAAGGTGGTATTACAAAAGATAACTCTTTACTTGTTAAATATTTTGAGCCTAAATTTAGAAAAAATTTAATTGGCAAGAAAAACGACGATAGCGTTGTATTGCAATTGGGCAAAGCGTTTGAAGCAAAAGAAAAAGAAGCAATTTTAGCTGATTTAGGTTTAACAGATGCTGACGCTGATAAATATTTTAGCTTACAAATTACAAAAGTAGGTCTAGTAGAAAAGGCTGAAATGAACGCTGAGTTTTTTGCAAGCGTATATCCAAATTCCGCAATTGCTACTGCAGAAGAATTTACTGCAGAAGTGAAAAAGGAAATGGAAGCTTATTATGATGCGCAATCTCGCAATCAAATTCACGATCAAATTTATCACCACTTTGTAGACCATACCCCAATGGAATTACCAGAAGGCTTTTTAAAGCGTTGGTTACAAACAGGTGGCGAAAAACCTAAAACTGAAGCAGAAGCTGAAGCAGATTACCCAAGCTTTGCTGGTCAATTAAAGTGGACACTCGTAAGCAGCAAATTAGCTGCCGATAATAAAATTGAAGTAATGCCTGACGATATCCGTGATTTTGCTAAGCAACAATTGTTTAGCTACATGGGCGGTCAACTAGGTGCTTTAGGTGACAACCAACAATGGGTTGAAGATTATGCAAACCGCATGATGCAAGACCGCAAATTTGTGGAGGATAGCTACCACCGCATTAGCACCGAAAAATTATTTGGCATCATTGAAACACAGGTTTCTGCCAAAGAAGAAAGCATTAGCGCCGAAGATTTTGCAAAAAAATTGCACAATCACCACCACTAATCTTATAAAATCATAGGAAAAAGCTGGGGTAACCCGGCTTTTTTTATGAAAAGCAAATAACTTATCTTCAAAGCGAAAATGAAAGTATATGAATCTAGGAAAAGAATTTGAGCAGTATGCTATTAAGCACCGCGGTATTAGTAGTGCAACACTCCACAATTACAGCCAGGTAACCAACCTTACGCCTTATATTATTGAAGAGCGCCCAATGAACGTGGCTAGCATGGATGTGTTTTCACGTTTAATGATGGACCGTATTATATTTTTAGGCGAAGGCATTAACGACTACGTAGCAAATATTGTTACAGCGCAGCTTTTGTTTTTAGAAAGCACCGACCGTACCCGCGATATCCAAATGTATATCAATAGCCCAGGAGGCAGTGTATATGCAGGTCTTGGCATTTATGATACCATGCAATTTATTGGACCAGATGTTGCCACTATTTGCACGGGTATGGCAGCAAGCATGGGACAAATTTTATTATGTGCAGGTGTTAAAGGAAAACGTACCGCACTTAAGCATAGCCGTATCATGATGCACCAACCTAGTGGAGCCATTGGTGGTCAAGCAACTGATATTGAAATCACTGCAAGAGAAATTAAAAAATTAAGATCAGAATTATACGCTATCACAGCACATCATACTGGTAAAGACGAAGCTACGATTGCAAAAGATAGCGATAGAGATTTTTGGATGACCGCCGCAGATGCAAAAGAATATGGACTGGTAGATGAAGTTTTATTAACCAACCCACGTAAAGAAAAAAAATAATAACGACATGACTGACTTAAAATATATTGTAAATCCATACTTAATGGAAGACGAGGAAGAATCTATAAAAGAAGATAAGCCAGAAAATAATGGTATGCTCATGAAAAAAATGGAAAAACTTTTCTTTGAAAAGAGAACCGTTTATTTATGGGGTGTAGTAGATGATAAGTCTGCTAAAGAAGTAGTAAACAAATTACTTTTATTAGACGCAGACAAGCCAGGAGCAGAAATTAAATTCTATATCAATAGTCCGGGTGGCGTTGTAACAAGTGGCATGGTGATGTATGATACCATGAAACTCATTCAGAGTCCGGTATCAACTATTTGTATGGGACTTGCTGCAAGCATGGGCTCTATATTATTAAGTGCTGGTACCAAAGGTAAACGCTTTATTTATCCGCACGGCGAAGTGATGATTCACCAACCGAGCCTTGGTGGTTATATGCAAGCGACAAGTGCCGATATTGAAATTCAGGCCGAGCAAATTAGAAAAACAAAAGAAATTGGCGCGCGCATTTTAGCAGAAAACTGTGGCAAAACAGTAGATCAAATCATGAAAGATTTTGATCGTGATTATTGGATGGATGCCAAAGAAGCCGTGGCGTATGGCATTGTGGATAGTGTATTAGAAAAGATATAAGGAGCAACCGTTTTATGGCAAAAGCAAATCAATTAACCTGTTCTTTTTGTGGCAGAAGCCGTGATGAGGTAAAAATTCTCATTGCGGGTCAGCAATCGCATATCTGCGAGAACTGTGTAGAGCATGCGCAAGAAATTATCGCACAAGAAGTGACGGTTAAAAAAGAGGGCGACAAAGGAAACTTTAAACTCAATGTGCGCAAGCCCATAGAAATAAAAAAGTTTTTAGACGAATACATTATTGGACAAGACGATGCAAAAAAAATCTTGTCGGTAGCGGTATACAATCACTTTAAACGTGTGGCACAAAAACCACAAGCAGATGATGTTGAAATTGAAAAGAGCAATATTATTATGGTGGGCGAAACCGGTACGGGTAAAACACTTTTAGCCAAAACCATCGCAAGACTTTTAAATGTTCCTTTTGCAATTGTAGATGCCACTGTTTTTACAGAAGCAGGCTATGTTGGTGAAGACGTTGAAAGCATGCTTACGCGTTTATTGCAAAACTGTGATTACGATGTTGCTGCCGCGGAAAGAGGCATTGTATACGTAGATGAAATTGATAAAATTGCACGCAAAGGAGACAACCCTTCAATTACGCGTGATGTAAGTGGCGAAGGTGTACAACAAGGTTTATTAAAAATGCTTGAGGGCACAGAAGCCCTGGTACCACCACAAGGTGGACGTAAGCACCCCGAACAAAAAATGATCAAGGTAGACACTAAAAATATTTTATTTATTTGCGGTGGTGCTTTTGATGGTATCGATAAAGTAATTGCGAGACGTATTAACACCAATGCTATTGGCTTTAGCGTTAATAAAGACGAGCAGGAAAATGCAAGAAAAAATTTACTGCAATTTATTAATGCACAAGATTTAAAAAGCTTTGGACTGATTCCAGAATTACTAGGAAGACTTCCTGTGGTAACCCACTTAGAGCCTTTAGATGCTGGCATTTTACGCAGTATTTTAACTGAGCCTAAAAACTCATTACTCAAACAGTACCACCGTTTATTTGAACTAGAAGGTATTGAACTAATTATTGAAGAGGAAGTACTTGATTTTATGGTAGGCAAAGCCATGGAATATAAACTTGGAGCAAGAGGTCTTAGAAGTATTTGTGAAAGTATTTTAACCGACGCTATGTTTGAACTTCCAGGCACAGACACACAAAAATTTATTGTTACCCTTGATTACGCAGAACAAAAGTTTAGCAAAAGCAAACTTAGTTCTCTAAAAGTTGCTTAAAAACAATTGATATGAACGAATTAGTAGAACGCTTAGTGAAAGAAGCATCCTTAACACCAGAGCAAGCACAACAAGCCATTGTAACCATTGCTGGCTTTGTAAAAGAAAAATTTCCAATGCTTGGTGGCGCTGTAGATCAAATATTTTCGGCTGGCAATAAAGACTAGTCGATTAAAGCATATTTAATACGGTCTCTATAATTTCACCTTTGGTGATAGGGACTCCCATTACTTTATTGTAACCTTTTGCATCTACTAAATACTGGTCTCTAATTATTTTAATAAGTTGACCATTGTTGATTTCAGGAATTAATACTTTATCAAATCCTGCAATGATGCTTCCTAAATTTTTAGGGAAAGGACGCATGTATTTAATATGTGCATGGCTTACCGCATGTCCTGCCGCTTGTAATTCTGTAACAGCCGTTTTAATCGCACCATAGGTAGAGCCCCAACCTAGCACCAATACTTTACCAGTTGCAGCACCACTGTCTAATTGTTGAAGCGGAATATAATCAGCAATCATATCCACTTTAGCCTGACGGGTGTTTACCATGTGCTGATGATTATCCGGATCGTAACTTACATTACCCGTAATGTCTTGTTTTTCGATACCACCAATGCGGTGTTCAAAACCTGGCGTTCCTGGAACAGCCCATGGACGTACAAGCTTTTCATCTCTTTTATACGGCATGAATTTTGTTTCCCCTTCATCAAGTGTTGTTTTAAAAGTCACTTGAATAGGCGCTAAATCTGCAGCAACAGGAAATTTCCAAGGCTCTGCACCATTGGCAATATATCCATCACTTAATAGTATAACAGGGGTCATGTGTTGCACAGCAATACGCACCGCTTCATAAGCAGCATCAAAACAGTCGCTAGGTGTAGAAGAGGCTACAATTGGCATTGGACATTCTCCATTACGGCCATAATAGGCTTGTAACAAATCACTCTGCTCTGTTTTGGTAGGAAGTCCAGTAGAAGGACCACCACGTTGAATATTGATAATTACGAGTGGGATCTCTAACATAACAGCAAGGCCCATCGCTTCGGTTTTAAGTGCCATACCGGGCCCTGATGTAGTGGTTATTCCTATGGAACCACCATAACTGGCGCCAATGGCTGCTGAGATACCCGCAATTTCATCTTCGGCCTGAAAGGTTTTAATACCAAAAGCCTTGTGCTTACTAAGCTCGTGTAAAATATCTGAAGCCGGTGTAATGGGATAAGTGCCTAAAAATATAGATAAGCCCGATTTTTCACTTGCTGCAATTAAACCCATCGAAAGGGCCTGATTACCCATGATACTACGGTAAGTACCAGGCACCATTTTGGCTTTTTCTACACGGTAACGGCTCGAAAAAGTTTCGGTAGTGTCGCCATAATTAAAACCAGCTTGCAACACTTTAATATTACTTTGAAGGATAGTATCTTTTTTTCCAAACTTTTCATTCAAAAAAATAATGGTGTTGTCTAAGTTTCTATTGTACATCCAGTAAATAAGACCTAGCACAAACATGTTTTTTGCACGGTCTCTTTCTTTGGTACCTAAATCAGTAAAGTCTTTTAATGCTTCACGCGTAAGTTTAGTGACGTCTACTTTTATTAGTTCAAAACCCTCCAAACTGCCGTCCTCTAAGGGATTCACGCCATCTGGATAATTGGCTAAGCGTAAATTTTTGGCATCAAAGCCATCTACGTTCGCGATAATTTTTCCGCCTTTTTTAATGGCTTTTAAATTTACTTTTAAAGCAGCGGCGTTCATGGCAACAAGCACATCACAATCATCTCCAGGTGTAAAAACGCGGTCGCTAGAAAAACGTAATTGGAATCCACTCACACCCGGAAGCGTACCAATAGGGGCACGAATTTCGGCGGGAAAATCTGGAAAAGTAGCGAGGTCAATACCCAGTAATGCGGTATTATTGGTAAACTGCTGACCGGTTAATTGCATACCGTCACCACTGTCACCAGCAAATTTGATCACAACGTCCTGCAGTAATGTTTCCTTCTTTTCCATGAGCTTCTTTAATTGCGGTAAAGTTACAATTTACTGAGGAGGTAGCCAATGGTTTTTTAACTGTTAAAGTCTTGAAAAGAGGCGTTTATTAAAATAAATCTTATTGTATATTTGGGTAACAAAAATTAAACAACCATGGCACTATTTGAATCAGGAAATCCTACCCTTTCAGAAAAAATGTTTGACAAAGTAGGTCACGCACAGGCAAATGCAGAAGGCACGATGTCTGTTAGAGGCACCATGAATAAATTTGGACTCATGCTAGTAGGTGTAATTGCTGGAGCAGGCTACACTTGGCATTTAATTGATCAAAACAATCCTACCCTCGCACAAACCCTTATGATTGTGGGTGTTATAGGTGGACTCATTACAGCACTAGCCATCACTTTTAAACCTAACTGGGCCCCTGCACTAGCACCTGCTTATGCAATACTTGAAGGCTTATTTTTAGGCGCTATATCTAAAATGTTTAACGACGCTTTTTACCCAGGCATTGTGGTACAAGCAGTAGGTCTAACATTTGGCGTAGCGGTTGCTATGTTTTTACTCTATAATTTTAGAGTGATTAAACCCACCGAAAAATTTAAGTCTATGATGATGAGCGCCATGCTTGGCATTGCCATCTTTTATTTACTTACCTGGATACTTGGTTTATTTGGCGTTGACGTAAGTTTTGTTAGAGACAACTCTATGTTAAGTATTGGTATTAGCTTATTTATTGTAGCGATTGCAGCACTCAATTTAATTTTAGATTTTGATATGATTGAACAAGGTGCACAGAGAGGCGCTCCACAATTTATGGAGTGGTATGCAGCTTTTGGTTTGATGGTAACCATTGTATGGTTATATTTAGAAATCTTAAGATTACTTAGCAAACTATCAAGCAGAGATTAATGCAAAAAAATAAATTATTCATATTTAAAATGGTAGCAGCTTTTGGGTTGCTACCATTTTTTATTGCGGCACAAGTGGGTTTTCAACCTCCCTATTTTAAAGACAGTAATAGGCTAGAAAAACTGCGCATCGCATTTCCGGTGGTTGAAAAAATGGTGCAAAAATATGCAGTAGAAAATCATTTTCCGGGCTACAGTTTTGGCATCGTACTTGACGGAAAGCTAGTGTATACAACGAGTAGCGGCTATACCAATTTGCAAACCAAAACGCCTGCTACGGCAAAAAGCATGTTTAGAATTGCTTCAATGTCTAAAAGTTTTACAGCGATGGCCATTTTAAAACTAAGAGATGAAGGCAAATTAAACCTTCACGATAAAGCCAGCAAGTATATTCCTGAATTAAAAAATCAAGGGCTCACCACAGATGCAGCGCCCATCACCATTAGAGATTTACTCACACACTCGGCAGGATTTCCAGAGGACAACCCATGGGGCGATCGTCAGCTAGAAAAAACGTCTCAAGAATTTTTAGCATTCATCAAAAAAGGAATTCATTTTTCAACTGCTACTGGTTTATCTTATGAATACAGCAATGTAGGTTTTACCATGCTTGGCTATATCATAGAAAAAGTAACGGGAAAAAATTATGGTGCATATATTAGAGAAAATATTTGGAAGCCACTTAACATGGAAGCCAGTTGGGAATATTCTAGCATTGATGATGCAAAGCTCGCACACGGTTATAGATGGATCAATAATAACTGGACTGAAGAACCTTTATTACATGATGGTATTTATGGCGCCATGGGAGGCATGATTACAAGTCTAGAATCTTTTAGTAAATATGTATCGCTTCATTTGGACGCCTGGCCAGCCCGAAACGGCCCTAGCACTGGGCCCATTAGTAGAAGCTCCATTAGAGAAATGCACCAGGCAAGTAGATTTATTGGACTGAACCCGACCTACAAGTACCCTTCTGGTAGAGCTTGCGCAACAACGGCCGCCTATGGTTATGGATTAAGTTGGTTAAAAGATTGCACCGGCCGAACAAGCATAGCGCATAGTGGTGGACTTCCCGGATTTGGTAGTAACTGGAGAATACTTCCGGAATATGGACTAGGTGTAATACTGCTTGCAAACGTAACCTACGCCCCAACTGCAGTACTCAACACCATGGTGATTGATACCATTTTAAGAATGGGAAATGTAGATTTACAACCCAGAATTTTACCGGCATCTGCTGCATTAAAAAATGCACAAGCAAAATTAACGGCTCTATTGCCAAGTTGGAAAAACGCAGCGGCTTCTAATTTATTTGCCGAAAACTTTTTTGATGATTATAAAATAGACGCATTAATCAAAGAAGCCAGTTCAATTTTTGAAGCAGCCGGACCTATTACTGGACCAGGAAATTTTATTCCGGAAAATGAACTGCGTGGTTATTATTATATCCATGCAAAAAACGGAATGATAAAAATCAGTTTTACATTAACGCCTACAAATCCTGCGCAAATTCAGGAGTATCATATTAGCTTTCAAAAGCATATCGAAGAATAAAATACTACTATTTTACTTTCTGATAGCAACACCTGCTCTTGCGCCCGTGTGTACACCTGCATCTACCGTGACAACACCATTTACAATGATGTAACTAAATCCTGTTGCATATTGGTGGGGATTTTTGTATTCGGCTCTGTCACCCACTTCTGCTTCATTGAATAAAACAATATCAGCAGCAAAATTTTGACGAAGCAAGCCCCTATCGGTAAAGCCAAACTTTTGTGCAGGAAGTGACGTCATGCGGCGCACGGCTTCTTCTAAACCAATGACATTTTCTTCACGTACATATTTTTTTAACACCCTTGCATTGGTGCCATAGCCTCTTGGATGCGGATTGCCTTCTTTGTACACACGAATACTTGCATCGGAAGCAAACATGTTAAATGGATAACGCATAATGGCTTTAATATCTGCTTCACTCATGCCATGAAACACCATGGAAGCGCCACCCTTTTCCATCATTTCAATAATGGTTTCTGCTTCCTGTTTTGCCGTATGTTTTTTTCCTAGTGTTGTGTTTACTTCTTCAATACTTTTTCCATTAAGTGTGGTGTCTTTTGCATAGTACGCAACCACTGGATAACTAAAATGTTTTAGTTTTCTTTTTGCGAGTCGCGCTAACATATAAGTGGTAACTTCTTTTCGCACAGAAGGCCTTGCAAGTCTTGCAACAATAGAGTCTTGGCCGTCTGCAAGAACCCAGTCAGGAATCAGTGTACTTAAAGAAGTACTACTTGCCGTATACGGATATTGATCGATGGTTACATCTAGCCCATTTTTTCGTGCATTCATAATAAGTGGCAAGGTTTCACGACTTCTGCCCCAGTTTTGTTGACCACTTAATTTAAAATGAGAAATTTGCACGGGCATATTTGCAGCCGTTCCAATATAAAGCGCTTCTTCGATGGCAGCTACTACACTGTCCCCTTCATCACGCATATGCGATGCGTAAACACCATTATATTTTGCAGCTACTTTTGCCAAGCGCACAATTTCTTCGGTGGTAGAATACGTGCCCGGAATATAAATGAGTCCGGTAGACATCCCAACGGCTCCATCACGCATGGCTTTGTCAACTATATTTTCCATGGCTTGCATTTCTGCTTCGGTAGGGTTTCGGCTAGCTCTTCCCATTACTTTTTTTCTAACATCATTGTGTCCGATTAATGCCGCTACGTTGACTGATGTTTTTAAGCTATCAATTTTGCGTAGATACCTTCCAATATTTGCATCCGATGAGCCGCAATTACCAGTAATTACCGTTGTAACACCATCATAAATAAAATTGGTGGCCTCCGGATTTTTAACCTCGTCACCTTCTATATGTGTGTGCACATCAATAAATCCTGGAGCTGCCACAAGGCCGGTCGCATCAATTACTTTTTTAGCATTCCATCCAGCTAATTTTCCAATTTGAATAATTTTACCACTACCTATAGCGATGTCGCCATAAAACCATGAATTACCCGTGCCATCTAAAATTTTGGCGTTTTTAATGATGATATCAGCAGTTTGGCTTGGCATTTGAGCCTGCACCGATAGGGCTAAAAAAACAATAAAAACAAGGAATGAAGAGCGTTTATATCCCATAAGTCTAAAATTATACGGGAAGATAAGTATTCTTTAGGCTCATTTAGGTTGAAAATCTCCACCCGAATAACGTAAATTTGCCCTCCAATAAGAACTACAATACCCTATGCTCGATAAGTTAGAAGCCATAAAAGCCCGTTTTGACCAGGTAGGCATTGCCCTTACCAACCCCGAAATTATCAATGACCAAAAACAGTTTGGAGCATATAGTAAGGAGTACCGTTCATTAGAGAAAATTGTACAGCCCTACGAAAAGTATGTAAGGGTTCTTTCGGATTATGCATTTGCCAAAGAAAGCCAAAATAGTAGTGATGAAGATATGCGTGAGTTGGCTAAAATGGAATTACCAGATTTAGAAATTCAAAAAGAACAATTAGAAGCTACTTTAACCAAGCTATTAATTCCAAAAGATCCACAAGACGATAAAAATGCCATTTTAGAAATTAGAGCAGGAACCGGTGGCGACGAAGCCAGTTTATTTGCTGGTGATTTACTAGGTATGTACTTACGTTACTGTTCTAAAAAAGGTTGGAAGACAGCCGTGGTTAGTGAAAGTGAAGGTACGGTTGGAGGTTACAAAGAAGTGATACTTGAAGTAACGGGAGAAGACGTGTATGGTACCCTCAAATTTGAAAGTGGTGTACACCGTGTGCAACGTGTTCCAAACACAGAAACCCAGGGTCGTGTGCATACTTCAGCTGCAACGGTTGCAGTAATGCCTGAAGCAGAAGAAGTGGATTTTGAATTGAAAGAGAGTGATGTGAAAATGGAAACCGCGCGAAGTGGTGGTGCAGGTGGACAAAACGTAAACAAAGTAGAAACAAAAGTATTTTTAACGCATATTCCTACCGGCGTTGTGGTTGTTTGTCAAACAGAAAGATCGCAACTTGGTAACCGCGAAAAAGCAATGAATATGCTTCGTACTAAATTATACGAAGAGCAGGTACGCAAGCAAGAAGAAGAAATTTCTACAAGGCGTAAAACACTCGTAAGTACCGGTGATAGAAGCGCCAAGATAAGAACCTACAACTGGCCACAGGGAAGGGTTACAGACCACCGCATTGGATTAACATCGTACAATTTAGACGCTGTTGTTGGAGGTGAAATTGAAGAATTTATTGAGGCTTTACAAATGGCTGAGAACGCCGAAAAAATGCTCGTGCAATAAACTAGTTTTTTGCAATCGAATCTTTTAGTTGCACTTCTTTTTCCCAAGCCCAAGCTGTGCGCATCATATCTTCGATGGAGTAATTAATTTTCCAACCAAGTTTACTGATGGCTTTTTCATTGTTGGCATAAATAGCCACAATATCTCCAGCCCTGCGAGGGCCTATTTCATAATTTAGAAATGTGCCACTTACCGCTTCAAAGGTTTGAATGGCTTCGAGTACAGAAATACCGTTTCCTGTTCCTAAATTAAATACTTCGCAAGCCTCCGCATTTTTATCTGCTAACAAATATTGTAATGCAAGCGTATGTGCACTGGCAATATCACAAACATGTATATAGTCTCTAATACAACTACCATCACGGGTTGGATAATCATTACCATACACCATCATTGTAGGCAGTTTGCCAATGGCAGTTTGTGTAATAGCAGGCACTAGATTCTGTGGTCGACCAATAGGAAGTTCACCAATCAGTGCAGAAGGGTGTGCACCTACTGGATTGAAATAACGAAGCAGTATAACATTTGCTCCACCTGCTGCAGCTATATTTTGTAGTATTTCTTCACCCATTTGCTTGGTGGCACCATAAGGTGATTCTGCTTTTTTAACTTCAGAATTTTCGGTAACTGGTGATGCATCCGGATTGCCATACACCGTGCAAGAAGATGAAAATACAAAATGAGGAATATCAAATTCCTGCACACACTTTAAAATGTTTACGAGCGATCCAATATTGTTTTCGTAATAAAATAGGGGCTCCTGCACCGATTCCCCAACTGCTTTATACGCCGCAAAGTGAATGATACCAGCGATGTCAGGGTTTTCCTGAAAAACCGCTAATGTATCATCAAAGTTTTTTAAATCTACTTCGTAATTTTTTATACGCTTGCCTGTAATTTTTTCTATGGCTGCTACTGCATAATTTGAAGACCTAGAAAAGTTGTCTATAGAGATAACATCAAATCCATTTGCCAATAAATCTACAATGGTATGTGAACCTATATAACCACAACCGCCAGTTACTAATATTTTTGCCATTTGAAATGCGTATTAAGCCTGCAAATTAGGTAGAGATCGGGAATATAGAAAAAGAATTATGCGTTTGTTGCAAGCGTGAAACCAATCGTAGTTCCAATATCCAATTTACTGCGAACATGGATGGTTTGACCATGCGCTTCAACAATATGCTTACATATCGCAAGTCCAATACCGGCGCCACCGGCGTCTCTACTGCGCCCTTTATCGGTTCTGTAAAAACGTTCAAATATCCGGGGCAAATGTTCTTCAGCAATACCAATACCATCGTCGCTAATTTCGACAAGTACATGGTCTTCATCGGTTTTGTAAACACTGGCAACAATAGATCCGTCTTGCTTTCCGTATTTAGATGCATTGACCACTAAATTATTGAGTACCTGACGTACTTTTTCTTTGTCGGCAAATACCAATGTTTGACCCTCTGATCCTTTTTTGAAACTGCAACTGATGTTTTGTTTGGCCGCCTTAATTGATAAAGCGTCAAATACTTCTTTGATGATATCTTGTATAAAAAAAGTAGACTTATTGAGCGGCTGTTCCCCCATTTCAAGCTTTGCAATTTCGTCGAGGTCTTTTACCAAATTCACCATCCGGTCTACATTTTTAGACGCATTTTTTAAAAAGCGAACGGCCGTTTCTGGACTTTCGAGTGCACCATCTAATAAAGTGTCTACATATCCCTGAATCGCAAAAATGGGGGTTTTAATTTCGTGTGATAAGTTTTGTAAAAATTCTTTGCGGTAGTTTTCGTTTGTTTTAAGTTGCTCTATCTCAGCACTTCTTTGTTCGGCCCACTGCACTACTTCTTCACCAACTTCATCAAGTTCTTTTTTTGGTAAAATATACTTGAAATAGGTTTCTTCTCTTTTCGTTGCTTTTGTTTGGTATATGAGCTTGTAAATAAGTTTGATTTTTCGGTTTACGAAAATTTCAAAAATATAACGGATCAGTAAATAAGATGCGATACCTGTGGTTAAAAAAGTAACGGCAAAATGAAACCAACTATGGTAAATGAAACCAATAGTGCTAGAAAAACCAAGTGCTATGATAGCTGCTGCAAAGGCCGCCAGTTGCTGAATGGAAAGGTTTTTCATGCTGCAAATTAAGGTAAATCAAATTTATATCCCACACCTTTAACAGTTGTAATACAGTCGATTCCTAATTTTTGACGGATCTTTCGGATATGTACATCAATAGTTCGGTCGCCCACAATCACTTCGTTACCCCAAATTTGTGAGAGTATTTCGTTGCGTAAAAAAACTCGGCCAGGTCTAGAAGCGAGTAAGTGCAAAAGTTCAAATTCTTTTTTAGCGAGTACCTTTTCATCGCCACCAATAGTTACCATAAACTTGATGTTGTCGATTTGCATAGAACCAAACTGCATAACAGAAGAAGCTTCTTTTGGTGAAACCCTTCTAAACAAAGCATTCACACGACTTACCAGCACTTTGGGAGAAATGGGCTTATTGACATAGTCGTCAGCGCCAATTTCTAGCCCCGTTATTTGTGATGCTTCGTCACTCATCGCCGTTAAAAAAATAATGAGCGTTTCTTTAAATTCGGTTTGCGCGCGCAATATTTCACAAACCTGGATGCCCGTTTTTTTAGGCATCATAATATCGAGTATCAGTAAATCTGGTTTGATTTTTTTTGCTAGATCCACGGCCTCATCGCCATTTTTAGCAGTGTGTACCTCGTAGCCTTCTTTTTGTAAATTGTAGCCCACTATTTCTAAAATATCGGGTTCGTCGTCGGCAATCAATATTTTTTTAAGAGGGGCGGCAGCCATAATTGATAGGTAGTTTACACAAATTTAATTTTAAAGATTGGTAAAGTCGCCTTTTAGGGATATTATGTAATTGTTAAGCCTTTTAAGGACGCCTTAACAAAATAAGCCACCAACTGGTTTATAAGGTTGTATTTTTACAAGGTTCGACCATGAAAAATAAGGGCAACATATTAAAAGCGGTTTATTTGCCAATAACCCTAATGCTATGGGCGGTCCTGTGCACAATGACCTTAGCTGCTCAATCCATTAATAAGGACCGTCAAATGCCCCCCATTCCTGCCATGAGGGGGTTGAGTCACGATTATATCATTGAAAATGAAAAAGCACTCATCGGTTATCCTTCTATTGTCCAAAATTTACTACTAAGAGATAGTATACAAGCTGCGGTTTTTGAAAACAGAAAATGGATTGAATCAAATTTGGCGCTATCTGACAATCAAAAATTTAAGTGGCTACGTGGCTTCAATAATTTATTATCTGAAATTCAGTTAGGGCTAAAACTCCATAAAATAAGTTCGGAAGAAGTTGCAACATGTATTCGTGCATTTACCACAGCTATGCATACAAGCGCTAAAGGGCTTAATATGAGCCCTGTTATAGAAAATGAAAATGTGAGCGTAGGAAGTATTTTATTGTCTACTGGAAGTTTTACAGACAATATAGGGTACGGCGCTTCTAGAGACATCATCGTGTTAAAAACCTGCCGGAACAATCCGGGGCAAGTATTACAAATACTAGATAAGCAAGGTCCACAAATTTCTAGCAATAGATACGCCGACAGTATACTAGTCGCTGCTGCATTTAAAAATGCAGAAATGCTATACAATTATGCGGCAGCACCAAGCCCGCTTGGCAAAAAAATTCAATCTATTAATCATCCACTTGTTAAATGGATTGGCAGGCTAGCATTTATGAAAACGGGGCGTTATTATTTTCCGTTTTTAGACGCGCTTTATACCGGTAAAATGAGTATCGATACCATTACGCCACTTATTCCTGAGGACCAGTCCGAAAATTATTTTAGACTACTGGTGCATACGAGAGTTCAACAGGTGCAAAGAAAAAAAGAAGGAGACAAATTTGTGGCAGAAGCCGC
>JAGNTI010000119.1 GCA_017987615.1 Sediminibacterium sp.
TTGATTTGCAGACTCGAAAAATGAGGTATCGTATGGCTGGGTAGAAAAAAAGGCAATTTTCATAGGGTAAAGGTAAGTCCTTGCTTATATTTATTACCTTTGCAGCCTTAAAAACAGGGCTGTAATTGCATTACAGAACCGATTAACCCACAAAGGTATGCGTGTAAAATATCCAGAATTCCAGGGCCTTAATCTGCCTAGCATTGAGCAGTCAATTTTAGCTAAATGGAAAGAAGAAGAGGCTTTTGAACAAAGTGTGCGTTTACGTGAAGGTAACACTCCTTTTGTATTTTATGAGGGTCCGCCTAGCGCCAATGGAATGCCTGGTATTCACCACGTGATTTCTAGAACCTTAAAGGACATGGTGTGCAGGTATAAAACCATGCAAGGCTTTCAAGTTAAAAGAAAAGGCGGATGGGATACACACGGACTTCCGGTAGAACTTGGGGTTGAAAAAGAATTAGGCATCACAAAAGAAGATATTGGTAAAAAAATTACCGTAGAAGAATACAATAAAAAATGTAGAGAAGCCGTACTTCGTTACAAAGACAAGTGGGATGAAATCACTACTAAAATGGGCTACTGGGTAGATTTAAATGACCCGTATATCACATTCGAAAATGATTATATAGAAACACTTTGGTGGATTTTAAGTGAACTTTATAAGAAAGGCTATTTGTATGAGAGTGTAAGTATTCAACCTTATTCTCCAGCTGCAGGAACGGGACTTAGCTCACACGAATTAAATCAACCAGGCACTTACAAAGATGTAAAAGATACGTCTGCTGTTGCTATGTTTAAAGCATCTGCTACAGATGCGCGTAATAAATTTTTATTAGATGCTGCCGGTGATAACGAAGTTTATTATTTAGCATGGACCACAACGCCATGGACGCTTCCTTCTAATTTAGGATTAACCGTTGGACCAAATATTGAGTACGTTTTGGTTAAAACCTTTAACCCGTACACGCATGCGCCGGTGCATGTAGTGCTTGCAAAAGCATTGCTGTCAAAGCTTTTTAAGCCGGAAGCAGAAAATGGAGATTTTGAAAATTACAACCCTGATCAAAAAATATTGCCTTGGAAAACAGTGGCAAATTTTAAAGGTGCTGATATTGAGGGCGCACAGTACGAGCAGCTAATGCCATCTGATGCAAATAGCATGGAAGCCATTGAAGCAATTACACCTGGTGCAAAACCATTTAGAATTTTAGTTGGTGATTTTGTAACAACAGAGGATGGTACAGGTATTGTGCATACCTCACCTGCATTTGGTGCAGACGATTACCGCGTTGGACAAAAAAATAATATTGGTATTTTAACGCTCGTAGATAGAGAAGGAAAATTTGTTGACGGTGTTGGTGAGTTTAGTAGCCGCTATGTAAAAAATTACAAAGACGATCCAAACTATGTAGATGTTAACGTTGATATCTGCGTAAAGCTGAAAAAAGAAAATCGTGCTTTTAAAGTAGAAAAATACGAGCACAGTTATCCGCATTGTTGGAGAACAGACAAACCTATTTTATACTACCCACTAGACGCTTGGTTTATTAAAACCACAGCCGTTAAAGACCGCATGGTGGAACTCAATAAAACCATCAACTGGAAACCTAAATCTACCGGCGAAGGTCGTTTTGGTAACTGGCTTGAAAACATGGTGGATTGGAATTTGAGTAGAAGTAGATATTGGGGAACACCTCTTCCAGTATGGCGTACAGAAGACGGAACAGAAGAAGTTTGTATTGGATCTGTAGAGGAATTAAACGCAGGTATTAAAAAAGCAAATGAGGTTTTGGGTGGAAGTGTAAATCAAAATTATTTGCACGGCGGCATTTTGGATTTGCACAAACCATTTGTAGATGATATTGTTTTGGTAAGTGCTTCTGGCAAACCTATGCACCGCGTTTCAGATTTAATTGATGTTTGGTTTGATAGTGGTGCCATGCCTTATGCGCAGTGGCATTATCCATTTGAAAATAAAGACCTGGTAGATAAAGGTCAAGCATTCCCTGCCGATTTTATTTGTGAAGGGGTAGATCAAACACGTGGATGGTTTTATACCTTACACGCAATTGGTGTGATGTTATTTGATAGCGTTGCCTACAAAACAGTTGTGAGTAATGGACTCGTGCTAGATAAAAACGGCAACAAGATGAGTAAGCGACTTGGTAACGTAGTCAATCCTTTTGAAACCATTGAAAAATATGGTGCTGACGCTACTCGCTGGTACCTTGTTACCAATGCATCTCCTTGGGATAATTTAAAATTTGATGTAGCAGGTATTCAAGAAGTGCAACGCAAATTTTTTGGAACATTGTATAACACCTATCAATTTTTTGTGCTCTATGCAAACGTTGATGGTTTTTCTTTTTCTGAACCACCAGTGCCATTAGAACAGCGTCCAGAAATTGATCGTTGGATTTTATCAAGTTTACATTCGCTTGTTAAAAAAGTTACAGCGGCAATGGATGATTACGAACCAACTGTTGCAGGTAGAGCCATCGAATCTTTTGTAGATGAGCAACTGAGTAACTGGTATGTAAGACTTTGTAGAAGAAGATTTTGGAAAGGAGAATACGAGCAGGATAAAATTAGCGCGTATCAAACTTTATATGAGTGTTTAGAAACGGTGATACAATTAACAGCGCCTATTGCTCCGTTTTTTAGTGATGCTATTTTTAGTAACCTCAATAGTGTAACAGGTAAGCATCAGGTAGCATCGATTCATCATGCTAATTTTCCGGTGGCCAATGAAACATTTATTGATGCCGCACTCGAAGAAAGAATGCAGTTAGCGCAGGATGTTTGTTCACTTGTGTTAAGTCTTCGTAAAAAAGTGAATATTAAAGTGCGTCAGCCACTTCAAAAAATACTCATTCCTGTATTAGACCCAGCCATGCAGGAGCAGCTAGCTTTAATTCAGGATTTGATAACAGCTGAGGTAAATGTTAAAGAAATTGAATATTTGACCGAAACGGAAGGAATTATTAAGAAAAAGATAAAACCAAACTTTAAGGCACTTGGTACCAAAATGGGGGCCAAAATGAAAGCGGCTGGTGCGGCCATTACCGCCATGACCGCTGCTCAAATTGCTTCCCTCGAGAAAACGGGTGAAATTCTCTTATCTATTGAAGGTGAAGAACTTAGCATTGCCTTAACCGAGGTTGACATCGCTGCAGAAGATATTCCGGGTTGGAGTGTTGCCAGTAAAGGCAGCCTAACAGTGGCCCTTGATATTACGATTACCCCAGATTTACAGCAGGAAGGTGACGCCAGGGAGTTTGTAAACCGTGTACAAAATATTAGAAAAGACAGCGGTTTTGCCCTTACAGACCGTATATTCGTGACCCTAGAGCATTGCGACAGGCTCAAGGAGTCGATTGTTAAATATAACGACTATATTTGCCGCGAAATTTTAGCTGATTCCATCAATTGGGTAGACCAGGTTGAAAATGTAACTGAAGTCGACGTAAATGACAATTTGCTAAAAGTTTCAATAACTAAACAAGCATAACAACAAGCATATGGCTACAAAGAAACCAGCCCCAAAAGCAGCACCTGCTAAAAAAGTAGCAGCTCCCGCAAAAAAGGCGGCTCCGGCCAAAAAAGCAGCGCCAGCTAAAAAAGTAGCAGCGCCTGTAAAAAAAGCAGCACCTGCTAAACCTGCAGCACCTGCTAAAAAAGTAGCGGCGCCCGTTAAAAAGGCAGCTCCCGCTAAAAAAGCAGCGCCTGCGAAACCTGCAGCGCCCGCTAAAAAAGTAGCAGCACCCGTTAAAAAAGCAGCACCTGCAAAATCAGTAGTATCTGCTCCCGCAAAAAAAGCGGCTCCAGCAAAAGCAGCACCAGCTAAGCCAGCACCAGCGCCTACAAAAAAAGCAGCACCGGTTAAAGCAGCACCTGCAAAAGCAGTAGCCCCGGCTAAGCCAGCGGCTCCAGTAAAAACTGCAGCACCTGCTCCTGTAAAAGCGGCAAAGCCTGCTAAAGCAGTTAAACCCCCTCCTCCTAAAGTGATTGTTAAAACAGCACCAGTAAGACCGGGCGGTAAAGTTGTATTACCTAGCAAGCCAATTCCAAGAATAGCGCCTCCACCAGTGGTGAAAGCGAAGCCAACCCCACTTCCTCCAATGCCTAAAAAGCCGGAAGTAAAGTTGCCGCCTGCACCTCCTAAAAAGCCGGTAAGAAAACCATTAGAACCAATTAAAGACGTAAAATTACCTAAGACAAATACAAAGTCTAGCGTGCCTTACAGTCCTGGTTATACACCATTAGAAAAAAGAGTGCAAATAGTGACGAAGAGTAATCAAACACTTGTTAAATACAGCGATGCAGAACTTAACGAGTTTCGTGAGCTCATCAATAAAAAATTAGAAGCTGCTAAAAAAGAGCTTGTGTACTTACAAGGTTTAATTACCCGTAAAGACGAAATGGGTGGCGATAATGACGACGCACGTTACATGACCATGGAAGACGGAAGTGTAAGCATGGAAAGAGAGCAATTATCTCAAATGGCTAGCCGTCAAATTACATACATCGACCATCTCGAAAAATCAATCATGCGTATTGAAAGCAAAACCTATGGTATTTGTAGAGTAACTGGTAAGTTAATTGACAAAGCTCGTTTACGCGCTGTACCACACGCTACACTTAGTTTAGAAGCTAAATTAGGTCTTGTAAAACCAAGTCCTGATCAACAATAAATTTAGATCTTGATCTATAAAAAAAGGCCGCAATTTGCGGCCTTTTTTT
>JAGNTI010000120.1 GCA_017987615.1 Sediminibacterium sp.
GAAAAAAATAGAGCGTAAGCAAATTATAATTAGAACCCTGGTGTGTTATGAATAAAAAAATTGCTGTTATACCCGGAGATGGGATTGGACCAGAAGTAACTGCGCAAAGTATTAAAGTGCTAAATGCCATTGGTCAAAGATTTGGTCATGTGTTTAGTTACGAATATGCACTTATGGGTGCAGATGCGATTGATAAAACAGGAAGTCCTTTGCCGGATGAAACCGTTGCTACTTGCCTCGCTTCCGATGCTGTTTTGTTTGGTGCTATTGGTCATCCAAAATATGACAATGATCCTACTGCTAAAGTAAGACCAGAGCAAGGGCTTTTAAAACTTCGTAAAGATTTACAACTCTTTGCCAATATCCGTCCAATTGATACCTATAAAGCACTATCGCATATGTCGCCTTTAAAAGCGAAGCAATTAGAGGGTATTGATTTTGTAATTTTTAGAGAGCTCACGGGCGGTATTTATTTTGGCAAAAAAGAACTTGCTGCTGACGGTCAATCTGCAAGTGATTTGTGTAGTTACTCGGTAGCTGAAATTGAAAGAATTGCACACCTCGCATTTAAGTACGCCCAAAACAGAAGAAAAAAATTAACCCTTGTTGACAAAGCCAATGTGTTAGAAACGTCTAGACTATGGCGCAAAGTAATCCAGGGTATGAGTGCCTCTTATCCGGATGTTACTGTAGACTATATGTTTGTGGACAATGCTGCGATGCAAATTATTTTGTATCCCGCACAGTTTGACGTGATCCTTACCGAAAATTTATTTGGTGATATTATTAGCGACGAGGCAAGTGTATTAAGTGGATCATTAGGGTTACTACCTTCTGCATCTGTTGGTAATCAGGTTGCACTTTTTGAACCGATCCATGGTTCTTATCCGCAAGCGGCAGGAAAAGATATAGCGAACCCGCTTGGTTCTATTTTATCTGCTGCCATGCTTCTCGATCATTTGGGTATGCATGATGAAGCGGTGGTTGTTAGAAAAGCAGTGGACTGGACACTCACCAATGGTTTTGTTTCAAAAGATATTGATCCAATCAATAATTATGCAACAACGGCTATTGGAGAAATCATCAGTGATTTTATTGAGAAAAAAAGAGACACCGAAAAAAATAATAATGATGGTGAAAATAAATCAACCATTATTTAATTAAGCGCAAATAAATAATTATGGCTTCCTATTATAACGAAAATACGGTCCTCTTTTTAAATGGTGAATTTGTAAAAGCGGCGGATGCAAAAATGGATTTGTATAGTCAGTCACTTCATTATGGCTATTCTGTGTTTGAAGGCATTCGTTCTTATAAAACAGAGGATGGCACTGCAAAAATATTTAAGGCAAAGGAGCATTTTGACCGTTTTAAGGCTTCGGCACAGGCTATTAACCTCCCTTATACCTACAACACCGAAAGTTTAATTGAGAGCACGAATACATTACTCGCATTAAATAATTTAGGAGATGCATATATAAGACCGGTGGTGTATGCGCCAGCAAATATGTCGTTTACGCAAAACACAGAATCGTTTGTGTTTATTCAGGCCTGGGAAATGGGTCCTTTTTTAGGAGACAAAAGAATTCGTGTGATGACTTCTTCATTCCAGCGCCCCAATCCAAAAGGATTTAAAATTCATGCAAAAGCAGCAGGTCATTATGTAAACTCTATTATGGCAAGTCAGGAAGCTAAAGCGGCTGGATATGATGAGGCACTGCTTTTAGACATGCACGATCATGTAGCAGAAGCGCCAGGCGCTAATGTGTTTTTTGAAAAAGATGGCACGCTGTATACACCAAGTTTAGGGAACATTTTACCAGGAATTACACGCGCAACGGTTATTGAACTATGCGCTGCACATGATATCCCAGTAGTAGAAACTAGTTTTGGTATTGATGCTATCAAAGGAGCCGATGCTGCATTTTTTTGTGGAACAGCAGCAGAAGTGATAGGTCTCGAATCGATAGACGATGTGCCATTTACAAAAAACTGGGACGATACTGCAAGTAAAAAAATTCAATCTGCGTATCAAAAATTAGTACGCACAAATTAAAAATAATGGCAAACGAATTAAATAAGTATAGCAAAACACTAACCCAAGACACAACGCAACCTGCTGCGCAGGCCATGTATTATGGTATTGGTTTAACAGATGCCGATTTAGCAAAACCGCAAGTAGGTATTGCAAGCATGGGTTACGATGGCAATACTTGTAACATGCACTTAAATGATTTAGCAGCGGTTGTAAAAAAAGGAGTGTGGGATGCACAAATGGTAGGCCTTGTATTTAATACCATTGGCGTGAGTGATGGTATGAGTAATGGAACACCTGGTATGCGTTATTCTTTAGTGAGTAGAGACGTTATTGCAGATTCTATTGAAGCCATTTGTGGTGCACAATATTATGATGGTATCATTGCGATTCCGGGTTGTGATAAAAATATGCCAGGAAGTTTAATTGCCATGGGCCGATTAAATAGACCTTCTATTATGGTGTATGGTGGAACCATTGCACCAGGGCATTATAAAGGTCAAGATTTAAATATTGTTTCTGCATTTGAAGCACTCGGTCAAAAATTAGCCGGCGAATTAGAAGAAGCAGATTTTAAAGGAATTATACAGCACGCTTGTCCGGGCGCAGGAGCATGTGGTGGTATGTATACTGCCAATACCATGGCGTCTGCCATTGAAGCGCTAGGTATGAGTCTTCCGTACTCTTCTTCTAACCCAGCTTTAAGCCCCGAAAAAAAGCAGGAATGCGTAGACGCTGGTAAAGCAATATATCATTTGCTCGAAAAAGATATCAAGCCTTCAGATATCATGACGCGTAAAGCATTTGAAAACGCCATTACGATTATTATGGTGCTAGGCGGTAGCACCAACGCTGTCTTGCACATGATTGCCATGGCAAAAAGTGTAGGTGTAGAAGTAACGCAAGATGATTTTCAAACCATTAGCGATAAGGTACCGGTACTTGCCGATTTTAAACCGAGTGGTAAATATTTGATGCAAGATTTACATCAGTATGGTGGCGTACCTGCTGTTATGAAATATTTATTAAAAGAAGGGCTACTGCATGGTGATTGTTTAACCGTAACCGGAAAAACAATGGCAGAAAATTTAGCTACCGTTCCTGATTTAGATTTCGATCAACAAAAAATTATAAAACCGATTTCACATCCCATTAAACCAACGGGTCACCTGCAAATTTTATACGGCAATTTAGCTACCGGTGGTTCAGTTGCAAAAATTAGTGGTAAAGAAGGTGAGCTTTTTGAAGGACCAGCCCGTGTATTTGATGGCGAAGAGCAGCTCATTGCAGGTATTCATTCGGGACGCATAAAAGCAGGAGATGTTGTGGTGATTAGACAAGTAGGCCCTAGAGGCGCACCGGGTATGCCTGAAATGCTGAAGCCTACGTCTGCTATTATTGGTGCGGGACTTGGAAAATCAGTAGCGCTTATTACCGATGGAAGATTTAGTGGTGGTACACATGGTTTTGTGGTAGGGCATATTACGCCAGAAGCTTTTGTGGGTGGATTGATTGCACTCGTAGAAGACAATGACGTCATTGAATTAAATGTTGCTACTAAAAAAATGACATTAAAGGTAGATGATGAAACCATTGCAGCGCGCCGCGCAAAATGGGTAGCACCTAAATTAAATGTAACAAAGGGTTTGTTGTTTAAATATGCGCAGTGTGTAAAAGACGCTTCGCAGGGTTGTGTAACTGATGAACTATAAATACTAAAATGATGCAAGCAGAATTAACAAAACCATCTTTAGCTACACCTGAACATCCGGTAGAAATATCAGGATCGCAGGCGGTACTCGAAGCATTTATTGCAGAAGGGGTGGATACTATTTTTGGTTATCCTGGGGGTGCTATTATGCCTATTTATGATGCACTGTATGATTATCACGACAGGCTCAAACATATTTTAGTGCGTCATGAACAAGGCGGTATTCATGCCGGCCAAGGTTATGCGAGAAGTAGTGGTAGAACGGGTGTAGTATTTGCTACATCTGGGCCTGGTGCTACTAATTTAGTAACGGGACTTGCAGATGCACTCATTGATAGTACACCACTTGTTTGTATTACGGGTCAAGTGTTTGCGCATTTATTAGGTACCGATGCTTTCCAGGAAACGGATATCATCAATATTACAACGCCTGTTACCAAATGGAATTATCAAGTAACAGACGCTACAGAAATTCCACAAGTATTAGCTAAAGCATTTTTTATTGCGAGCACGGGTAGACCTGGTCCTGTGCTAATTGATATTGCTAAAAATGCTCAGCTACAAAAGTTTAGCTATACAGGCTACACAAAATGCGATCATATTCGTAGTTATAGACCTAAGCCCATTGTTCGAAAATCTTATATCGAACAGGCCGCGGCACTAATCAATGAAGCTAAAAAACCATTTGTCATTTTTGGACAAGGGGTTATTTTAGGAAGAGCCGAAGAAGAATTTAAAGCTTTTATAGAAAAAGCAGGACTCCCTGCAGCATGGACCATACTTGGTTTAAGTGCACTACCAACGGATCATCCGCAAAATGTGGGTATGCTTGGAATGCACGGTAATTATGGGCCCAATGTATTAACCAACGAGTGTGATGTGTTAATTGCAGTGGGTATGCGTTTTGATGACCGTGTTACGGGAAGACTTGATAAATATGCCAAGCAAGCAAAACTCATTCACCTCGATATTGATCCTGCCGAAATTGACAA
>JAGNTI010000121.1 GCA_017987615.1 Sediminibacterium sp.
ACATCAGAAACCGTTCCTGCTTTAATTTTGGAAGGCCAGTGTGCGATAAATGGAACACGAATACCGCCTTCATACAAATCCATTTTTCTTCCTCTAAAACCAGCTACACTATTAAAAAATCCTGTTTGTACCCCACCCACATCAAATGTTGCACCATTATCACTCGAAAATAGTACCAGTGTATTTTGATCTAATTTTAATTCTTTTAACAATGCAAATATTTCACCTACCTGCGTATCAATGTAAGTAATCATAGCAGCGTATGTAGCCAGCGGATTTTTATTAGGTGCGTAACCACCTTTATAGCCTAAGTAGGGTACTTCCGGAAACTGTCCTAGGTACTTTGCCACTTCTTCTTTGGGCGCTTGTAATGAAACGTGCGGACCCGTGTAAGGTAGGTATAAGAAAAATGGTTTGTCTTTATTTTTACTAATAAATGCTTTTGTTTTTTGCGCCATTTTAGTAATGGCATAATCGGTTCCTATAAATTTATCAAACGCAGAATCGGCGGTTGTGCCCTCTGGTAATTTTTGATGCACATATATATACGGATTGCGCAAACTATCCCACTTACCATTTTCCCATAAATGCGTTGGATAAAAATTATGCGCTTGCTTTTGACAGTAGTATCCATAAAAATAATCGAAGCCTTGCTCGTTAGGGTTACCCGTATTATCGTGCATTCCAAGTCCCCATTTACCAATGGCCCCAGTAGTGTAACCCGCTTCCTGCATGAGTTTGGCGATGGTAGGCGTGTTTTCTGGCAATGGCATTTGTCCACCCTCGGTGCTGTCTTCAAAACCACCTAATTCATAATTACCCCTGATGTAAGAATGTCCGGTATGCTTACCCGTCATCAAACAGGCGCGTGCTGGTGCACAAACCGGTGCCGATGAATAATGCCTTGTAAAACGCATACCCTCACTAGCCATTTTATCGAGGTTGGGCGTTTTTATTTTTTGTTGTCCGTAAGAACCTAACTCACCATAACCCATGTCATCTAAATAGATATAAATAACATTGGGGCGGTTATTTTTTGCACTGCTTTTTTGTGCTAAAACATAAGCGGTAGAACAAATAAGCAGGGTAAAAATTACAATTAAACGGCGTTTCATAAAAGCGGTGTCTTATCCTTAAAAGTAATTGAATTCAATGAAATAATTTTTAAATAAAACAGAATACCTATCAAATAAATTATTACCTTAAAAAAAATATTTGCCATGCTTGAAAATAAAAAACCGAACAGAAGAGATTTCATGAAAACTTCTGTGAAAGGTGCCATCGGTGCAACCCTTGCTACTGTTGGCTTTCCAACCATTGTACCCGCTGCCGTTTTTGGACCAAATGCCCCTAGTAATAGAATTAATATTGGTGCCATTGGCCTTGGTCGAATTTCTAGAGAACACGATATGTTTGAAACCCTCAAATACAACCATGCAAATATCATGGCAGTATGTGATGTAGATAGTAAAAGATTGAAGGAAGGGAAACAATATGTAAACGATTATTACACTAAAAAATATGGCAAACCCTATGATGGTGTAAAAATGTATGGAGATGCGCAGGAGTTATTAAACAACAAAGATATTGATGCTGTGCTCATTAGTACACCCGATCATTCGCATGCATACCTTGGTGTTTTAGCGGCCGAAGCGCGCAAAGACATATACCTTCAAAAGCCTACTGCGCTTACCATTCATGAAGGTCGTGCACTTAGTAACGCTGTTCATAAACAAGGTTGCATTTTACAAATTGGTAGTCAACAAAGATCTAGTTCTCAATTTAGATATGCTGCAGAACTTGTAAGAAACGGACGCATTGGAAAATTAAAAGAAGTGCTTATTGGGCTTCCAAAAGATCCAAGTGGTGAGGTGGAGCCTGAAATGCCAATTCCTAGTACATTAAATTACAACGCTTGGATTGGACCTACGCCGTATGTGTATTACACCGAAAAAAGAGTGCATCCACAACACGATTATAGTAGACCCGGATGGATGCGTGGTGAAAATTATTGCGCTGGTATGATTACCAATTGGGGTGCACACCACATCGATTGCGCGCACTGGGCCATGAACACTGAATACACTGGACCTAAAGAAATTTGGGGTAATGCCGTGTATCCAACATCCGGATTATGGGATGTGATGGGCGATTTTACTACTTATGGATTATATGAAAATGGGGTAAAAATGACCATTAGTACAGAACTTCCTAATGGCATCAAATACATCGGTACCGAAGGATGGATTTTTGTAACCAGAGGCGCTTATAAAGCAAGTGCTAGTGACCCGGTGGTAGCCTCGGGACAAAAAGCATTAACGGCTAGTAATGATAGTATTATTACTTCTGTCATTGGTGAAAACGAGGTTAATCTATATAGAAGCGACGAGCACCATGGCAACTGGCTTGATTGTGTAAAATCAAGAAAGCAACCTATTGCTCCCGTGGAAGTTGGACATAGATCCTGCTCTACCTGTATTGTGCATTCTATTGCCATGAAAACGAAGCGCAAACTATATTGGAATGCCACGGATGAAAGGTTTATCAATGATGACGAGGCCAACGGATTATTAAACCGTCCGCACCGGGCACCTTATACCATCAAAGGGCTTTCCTAATGCATAACTGACTCACTATAAATCAGGTATAAAAACAACGTGTAAAAAATACAAAGTCGGTAAATTTTAATGATATTTGGATAATATTTAAGGACACCAATTAAAATTATAGGCTCGTGTTAAAGCAACTTTCTTTTCGACTTATTGTGTTTTCTCTTTTTGTTATTTTAGTGAGTGCAGCTTGTGGTAAAGGCAGTGGCGGTTCTGGCGGCGGCGGTGTTACACCAACTCCTCCTGCACCTCCAACTCCTACCGAAGAAAATATTGTTTTCACCTATGATATTGATCCGGGTTCAAATATTTATGCAGCACTAGGTACTACGCAAGAAGTTAAAATTACAGTTACTTCAAAAATGCCAACCGCTGGTGTAATTACAGATATTGTTGTCAAAAAAGATTCTGATGGCTCAGTCGTATCAAGTTCTACCCTAGCTGCAAGTACAATGGTTCCTATTAATGGTATGATCTCTAATTTAGCAACCAACGTTGTTTGTACAGCTACTATCACTCTAAAGTCTGCAACTACAGCAACCAATACCGCTACCAAAACATTTAAGATAGCAAAAAAGTAATTTTTTTAATCTCTTATACAGCGAACACTAAATCCTGCTAGTCTGTTGTTGTTTGAAACTGTGTATGTGCTTGGCGGAAAAACGACGTATGCTCTAGCAAATGTTGCATCCGTATAATCACTCGACCAGTAATGATGTCCAGATCCCCTATCCGTAATGTTACCAGTTTGATAGGCTAAATAACCGGCAGCATGTATTTTTAACACCGAAGTAAAATTTCCAGCATAACCATTTGTATTTCTTACTGCAGTCCACTCTGTTAAATTGGGTATGCGCCAACCGGGTCCTAACTCAATGGTACAAGGGTCATTAGCAGGCTGCCAATCTTGAGTTGGTTGCGTACCCGAAGAAGTCCAGGCTGTTGGTGTTCTGGTAGTACCAGCATATCTGTAACCTCTCTTATAATTAAATTGCCAATACCACCCACTCGCATTATCTGTAGCATCAGTTGCGTTACTTGCTTCGTTTGTCGCCCCTAAATTAGAGGTAATCCAACATTTACTAGCGCCACTAATAGTCGTTAATACTGTTTTATATGTAACCGTTTTTGCAACGGGCGCAACGCCATCTGTAGTTACATGATTGATTGTTATATTATCGCCGCATACAAATGTTCTAGTTTTTTTTCCGCTATTTTCGAGGCCTTCGCCAGTTCCTACTTTTCCATTGGTGTTTACATGTGTAGATGAAATATTGCTGATTTTTCCATTAATAGTTAATTGCGCATTAACAGTATTAATCGAAAAAAATACAACTAGGATATAAATAAGTGCACGCATAAATTATCTATTAATAATAATAATCAAACTGAATTCTATCACTTAGTGTTAAACTATAACTAGCATTACTTGCTGGCACATAAGTAAGTGTAGTGCCAACCAAGGTATAAGCGCTATTGCTAATTCTTACGCCATTAATAAACATTTTAACTTTACTATTTACTGATTTTGTTTGCGTTAATGTAAACACTGTTTGCGAAGCAGTAGCAGTAAACTCATCAGACACTTCTCTTACCAAAGAATAATCGGTACCATTAACGGCAGCAGTAACAGCACTAGTTCCATTTCCTTTTACAATACCTGTAATAGTTCCAACGCCTGTTCCACCATTTGCAACGGCAACAATGCCCGTTAATTTACTAGCTGCTAAGCTTGCAATTTTTGCATTCGTGATAGAGCCATCTGCAATAGCAGTAGTTGCAATAGCTGCGTCTACATATGTTTTAACCGCGTTTTGGGTAGGAAACAAAACATCACTAGTGCCAAGTGTTGTAGTAGCAGACTTGTTTGCTGAATTTTCTTTTGCATTAAGCGCCGCCCCGGTAAGCGTGCTAATAGGTTTATTTAAATCGGTGGTATTGTCTACATTGTTTAGTGCTAAATTAGTTTTTGCGGCTGCTACTGTACTAGCTCCCGTACCTCCATTTGCTACTGGAACAACGCCTGTTATTTTACCCGCACTTACACTTACAATTTTTGCGTCAGTAATAGAACCATCTGCAATAGCAGT
>JAGNTI010000122.1 GCA_017987615.1 Sediminibacterium sp.
GGCCTGTTAGGCATAATTCTGTAAAGTGCACTTGCTACAATTGTGAGTACTAAAGCAACGATTATAGATCTAGAAATTTTCATGTATTTAATGTTTCAAAACAAAAATAGGTACTTCGCAACACTCTTACTACCATCAATTTTCCTCATGTTGTGAATAAGCTGCCAAAGATGGCACAAATGCTCTATAAATAAGGGTTTTACCCGATGCATGTATGTTTAACTTATTGCCAGGAAAAACAACAAAAGCCTCACCTGTTTTAACACTCAATTGGTTATTAACCACGCACCCTCCTTCCACCACTAAAAACATATCCAAGCTTTCCGCTTCATAGCTGTAGGAATTAGAGCCATCAAGGGTAATGGATGCGATACCAAAGTCTTGAACCGGCGCTGGATAAACGCTTTCGCCCATGCACGGCTTTGTGCCTTCTATTATGACTGGCTCAATAGATTCAAACTTTATATTATGAATGAGCTCTTCAACGTCTATATGCTTAGGCGTAAGACCTCCCCTTAATACATTGTCGCTATTGGCCATTAACTCCACATTTTGACCCTCTAAATAGGCATGTGGCACGCCAGCGTCCTGAAATATCCCCTGCCCTGGCATCACACAAACAATATTAAATAGGTATATCGAAAAAACGCCTTTGTCAATAGGTAAAATACCTGCTGCATTTTCATACAATTTAGCCACCCACCAATCTGGGGCGCTTCTGTCCACTTTACCCTCCTGTTTGTTCCTAAGGGCTCTTTTAACCACCGGGCTTAAAAGGCTATCCACCTGCGCCTGTTCCATTTCCATCAAAAACTGATACAATCCCTTTAATCCCTCAGTTTTGTACAAGGGTACTAATACCTGAAATTCTGCTATATTTTCTAGCGTTTCTAATATTTTGGCTTCAGATTTAAATCCATGTAACAGCCAGAACTCACTCATAGCCAGCATAATCTCTGGTTTATGATTGATATCTTTATAATTGCGGTTAGGTGCATTTAATGCGATACCTGCCGCTTCTTCCTTTTCAAATGCGACCTTTGCATATTCCTTGGTAGGATGCACTTGAATAGAAAGCATGTCTTTAACATCCAGTATTTTAAACAGGTATGGCAAACCCCCAAAATGGTTAAATACAGGTTCTGATAATGCCGCTTTTGGATCTGTTGCGATAGCATCGGAAAGTAAAACGGCTTGTTGGTTTACCTCAATACTTGCAGGGCCACCAGCATGAATACCCAGCCAATACTCTGCAAAGGGTTTATGATTTGGGTTTTCTATACTTAATAGCTTAGGCAAAAATGAAGCACCTCCCCAGCTATAGTGCTGCACGGTACCTTGTAATTTATGAACGCTATAATTAAAAGACATGTTCCTTTTTTTTATAGAAACGAAAAATCCCTTCGTATGTTATACAACCCCACAATTTTAATCCTATGCCGTCTCAAAATCTTCAAATAGGAAAACAGGGGGAAACACTTGCAGTTGATTACCTAAAAAATCGGGGCTATACCATATTAGATGTCAATTGGAGACACCATCACTGGGAACTTGATATTATTGCAGCCATTGGCAAGACCCTTCATTTTGTGGAAGTAAAAACCAGAACCAGCTTGCAATTTGGACACCCCGAGCAGCATATTTCGGGTAAAAAAATGAGGCATTTAAAAAATGCCGCCTGCCACTATCATTACTTACACCCAAACTTTAAAAACATTCAGTTTGATGTGGTAGCCATTAATCTTGAGTCAGGCAAAGAACCTACCCTATATTTTATTGAGGATGTTTACTTCTAGTAGCGCTCCATCATTTTTTCAACCATCTTAAATGTGGCTGGGCAGTATGATATATTTTGCTTGTGAACGTGTAGGTATTCAACAAACTTTTTCTTTTTTAGATGCGGGAAACCGGCACAGTCTGCGGGTCTTACCTCATAAATGGAACACATGTTCGTGCTCAAATTTAAAAACTGACAAGGCTGTGAAACATTCACCCAGTCATTGTCTTTAGCATCATACTCGAGCCAAGTAGCTTTAAACTCTTTAGGGGAGATATTAAAATGTCCAGCAATTCTTTTAATATCGGTAGCCGTAAATGTAGGGCTCATGCTTTTACAACAATTGGCACAACTTAAACAGTCTACTTCTTTCCAAACTTCGGCATCAATAGCAGGTGCATTTTTATCTAAATCTTTAGGAGGCTTACGACCAATTTTTGATAAGAAACTTTTAAAAGATTTTTCGTGTTTTTTCGCCTTCTGTTTAAACGACTTAAGATTCACCTGCATTTCTTGACTTTACTTTGAATAAATTTGGTGTCGCAATATCGGTTAGCTTACCTTCATTTCCAAATTAACCGGTAAACACTGCGCAATTAATAATTAACCGATGTGGGAAGCCTATAAAAAAGGATATAAAGCATACTTACGATTGGAGAAATCTTTGAGTGACCACTCGGTGGAAGCATACCTACATGATGTAACCAAACTAACACAGTATTTACAAGTAGCGAATAACGAAAAAAATCCTGCAGCCCTTACCCTCAAAGACTTACAGGCTTTTGTAAAATGGATTGGTGAGCTTGGCATGGGCGCTACAACACAAGCACGTATTATATCTGGTATCAGAAGTTTTTATAAATACTTGCTTACAGAACAGCTTGTCACCATCGATCCTTCTACCCTCCTTGAAGCCCCAAAAACCAGACGAAAATTACCAGATACTTTAAGCTTTGAAGAAATAGAACAGCTTATTGGCGCCATCGATTTATCGAGCCCTGAGGGCACTAGAAATAAAGCCATTTTAGAAACCATGTATAGTTGTGGACTACGTGTAAGTGAACTGGTAGGGCTTAAAATTTCTTGCTTGTATTTAGACATTGGATTTATCCGGGTAATTGGTAAAGGCGATAAAGAAAGACTGGTACCTATTGGAACCGACGCCATTAAGTGCATTAAAATTTACAAAGACACGGTGAGATCGCACCAAACTGTTTCAGAAAAAAACCAAGATATCCTGTTTTTAAACAGGCGAGGCAATGCATTAAGCCGGGTGATGATATTTTATATTATCAAAAGCCTGGCGCTTACTGCAGGCATCACAAAAGTGATTTCACCGCATACCTTTAGGCATAGTTTTGCCACCCATTTAGTGGAGGGCGGTGCCGATTTAAGGGCCGTTCAAGAAATGCTGGGCCACGAAAGCATTACCACCACCGAAATTTACACCCACCTGAACCGTGATTTTTTAAGGGATACCCTTCAACAGTTTCATCCTGCATTTAAAAAATAGTGTTAGGTTTGCTATTCTAAAAACATAAAGTTTTACCTATGAAAAAAATACTCACTATTGCAGCCGCTTTTGTAACAATGTTTGCAAGCGCTCAAATTAAAATGCCTGCACCAAGTACCACACAAAAAATCAATCAAGATTTTGGTATGGGTGCTATTGAATTAACATACTCTCGCCCTAATATTAAAGGTCGTACGGTATTAAAAGAAAAAAGTGAATTAGCCCCATTAGGTAGCTTATGGCGCCTTGGTGCAAACGCAGCAACTAAAATTAAATTTACCGATAAAGTAACCATTGGTGGTACCGAATTAGAAGCTGGCACTTATGTTATTTATGCAATCCCTGGCAAAGAAATCTGGGACGTAATTATTAATAAAGGATTAAACAACTGGGGATCTGACGGATATAAAGAAGCAGAAGACGTTGTTCGCGTAAAAGTAAAAGCGCAAAAAGCTGCAAACTTTACAGAAACTTTTACCATGCAGTTTGAAAACATCGCTGCAGAAACTTGTGAATTACATATGGCTTGGGCTGGTGTACAAGTAGCCCTTCCTATCAGCACTAATATTAAAGACCGCGTTCGTGCACAAGTAGAAAAAGCTTTAGCTGCAGATGCAGTGCAAGCAAACACATACAACACAGCTGCTAATTTTTATTATGAGTTTGATAAAGATTACAACAAAGCACTTGTAAACATTACCAAAGCTGTTGAAGGTAACAAAGAAGCATATTGGATGTTACTTTTAAAAGCAAGAATTGAAAAAGCGCTTGGCGATAAAGTAAGTGCTAAAGCAAGTGCACAAAAATGTATTGATATTGCTACTGGCAAAAATGCAGACTATGTAACTTTTGCTAACGAACTCATCAAAAGTTTATAATTGTTGTTGCGCATAAAGTCGCAATGTATATAACTAAAAAGGCCCGCCATAAATGGCGGGCCTTTTTATATGCTTTTCATTTATTTTTTCTCTGCCATATCAGGTATCGCCTCTACTTTGTAAGCACCAGCATCTAACTTGGCTTTTGTTTCAGTAAACGCAATTAATGTTTCCTGAATATCAGCGTCCGTGTGCGCTGCTGTAGGAATTAAGCGGTAAATAATATGTCCTTTAGGAATAACAGGATATACTACAATCGAGCAAAATATTTTATAGTTTTCGCGTAAGTCCATTACCATCGCAGTAGCTTCTTCTACCCCACCTTTCATGTATACAGGTGTTACAGGTGTGTCGGTTTTGCCAATATCAAAGCCACGCTCTTTTAAGCCTGCTTGTAATTTTAATGCATTGCTCCATAACTTTTCTTTAAGTTCTGGCATCGTGCGAAGCATTTCAAGACGCTTTAAGTTACCAATTACTA
>JAGNTI010000012.1 GCA_017987615.1 Sediminibacterium sp.
CTACCATTGATGTATACAATAGATACGGACAGCCCGTGTTTAAATCAACTGGGTATGATAAACCTTGGAATGGACAGTACAACGGAAGCCCTTTACCAATAGGGACTTACTACTATATTATCAATCCTAAAAATGGACGAAAAATAATAACAGGTTCTGTTACTATTATAAAATAGTGAAAATGAAAAAAACAATATTCATATCCCTCATTTTTATACTGCCACTTATTAGTATGGCGCAACAGCGTCCATATTACACGCAGTATATTTTAAATAATTTTTTAATCAATCCAGCGCTTGCAGGTATTGAAAATTATTGGGATGTAAAAACATCACATCGAATTCAGTGGCAGGGTGTACAAGATGCACCAGTTACTACATATTTAACTTTTCATGGACCACTAAAAAAGCAAGCATATGCTGGAGGAAATCCAACTAGCATGTCTGCACCTGGTGAAAACCCAAGAGGTAGGGCTTATTGGCAAAACTATCAAGCACCAGAACCACATCATGGTGTTGGATTTACTGTATTAAATGATCAAACAGGCCCACTCAATAGATTTGCAGCTTATGGAACATACGCATACCACAGAGGTATAGCTGCACAAACAACATTGTCATTTGGTGTGTCTGCAGGGATGACTAATTTAACTTTAAACACTAGTAAACTAAATTTTGGTAATACCACAATCGATCCTGCGGTAGGATCAAGCGGTATGATTAATAACATTAAACCAGATATTAGTGCGGGTTTATGGCTCTATTCCAATGATTATTTTGTAGGCTTATCGGCACAACAAATTATTCCACAAAATGTAGCTTTTTCAGATAATAAAGTATACCTCACACAAGGCAAATTGGTTCCACATATTTTTTTAAGTGCAGGATACCGTTTACAAGTTTCTGAAGATTTAAGTTTATTGCCATCTGCACTTATAAGATATATCAGCCCATTACCGATAGGGATGGACATTAACGCAAAACTGATGTATCAAGATTTGATATGGTTTGGCGGATCTTACCGTTTTAAAGAAGGGTATGCTGGTATGGTTGGATTTAATGTAAACAACAATATCAATATTGGATATTCTTACGACTTTGTTACTTCATCATTAAATACAGTGAGTAGAGGCACACACGAAATTCTTATTGGATTTCAGCTGGGCAATAAATACGGTGATTGGTGTCCTAAAAATTTATGGTAGTAGTGACTGTTGTTCCGATAAATAAGCAATAAGTGTGGCTTTATCATCATCAAATAATTCGAGCAGCAACTGCTTTACTTTAAATTCCTTTGCCTGATCTTTGGTGAAGTTTGCTTTATAAATATGTTGTTTGGTGGTTGTATCTCTTTTTACAATTCCTTTATCAAACATGATTTGCATGAGTTTTAAAGTAGTGGTATAGCCTGTTTTTGAAGCTAGTTTTTCATGTACTTTTTTTACGGATGCAGCACCTTCCTGCCATAGTACAGATAATATTTCAAACTCTTTTTCGGTTGGTTTTATATATTTTCCCATAGCCCATTTTGTATTACAATAGTACAAAAAAAATCCCTCCTAAAAGGAGGGATTTACATTCGTATACTTTAAAAGTTATTGTTTGGTTGCCATTTTAATGTGCAAATAACTTTTGTATTTTTCATTTTGTTCTGGTGTAAGTGCTTTACCATTTACAGAAATGTTGCCATCTTTAACTTGGATGTTTACATTGTCTTTTGGTGCTAAACCATCTTCTTGTAAAGCTTGCACTAAAGTTTTAGAATCAGCACTAATTGTAACAGTGTTAGCAGTATCTACAAGCGCTTTAGAAGTGTCTGTGCTAATGATAGACATTTCGATAGTTTGAGATTTTGTAACTGTATTACTTGATGTAGGGTGCATTTTAGCAAGCGTTGGAGCAATTACTAAAGATACAATTGACATGAGCTTAATTAAGATGTTCATTGAAGGACCAGATGTATCTTTAAATGGATCGCCCACCGTATCACCAGTAACTGATGCCTTGTGTGGTTCAGATTTTTTATAGAACATCTCACCATTAATTTCAACACCTTTCTCAAAAGATTTTTTAGCATTGTCCCAAGCACCACCAGCGTTGTTTTGGAAAATTCCCATTAACACACCACTTACTGTAGCACCCGCTAAGAAACCACCTAATGCTTCTGGGCCTAATAAAAATCCTACTAATAAAGGAGATACAATTGTGATTGCACCTGGTAACATCATTTTTTTAAGAGATGCTTCTGTAGAAATCGCCACACACTTATCGTATTCTGGTTTACCAGTACCTTCCATGATACCAGGGATGGTACGGAACTGACGACGAACTTCTTCTACCATTGACATAGCTGCTTCACCCACCGCTCTAATAGCTAATGAAGAGAAGATGAAAGGAATCATACCACCTACAAATAATGCAGCTAATACATCCGCTTTGTAAATATCGATGTGCTGATTGTCAGGCATTGCAACACCAACAAACGCAGCAAATAATGCAAGTGAAGTTAACGCTGCAGAAGCAATGGCAAAACCTTTACCACTTGCTGCAGTTGTGTTACCTACCGCATCCAAAATATCTGTTTTTTCACGAACCTCAGCTGGTAGTTCACTCATTTCTGCAATACCACCCGCGTTATCAGCGATAGGACCAAATGCATCAATAGCAAGTTGCATACCTGTTGTAGCCATCATACCTGCTGCAGCAATTGCTACACCATATAAACCTGCACAATAGAAAGAACCAAAAATACCAGCAGCTAATACTAAAATTGGTAAGAATGTAGATTCCATACCAATAGCTAAACCACCAATAATATTTGTTGCGTGACCTGTGCTTGATTGTTTAATAATACTTAATACTGGACGCTTACCCATTGCAGTGTAGTACTCAGTAATGATGCTCATTAAAACACCTACAACTAGACCAACACCAATGGCACCAATAACACCATTTCTAGTAAATTCTAAGCCACGTAAGTACATCGTTTCAGGTAATACATTACCTACTAAGAAATAACATACTACAGCTGTTAAAATCATAGAACCATAGTTACCCATGTTGAGTGCGTTTTGCACGGTAGCTGTATTTAAACCAGCTTTATCGCTGATTCTTACAAATAGGGTACCAATAATCGATAAAATAATACCGATACCAGCAATTAACATAGGTAATAAAATAGGAGATAAGCCACCAAATGCATCTACCAATTGAGATTTGTCTACACCAGTAACTTCTTGACCTAATACCATTGTAGCTAAAACGGTTGCAACATAAGAACCAAATAAATCGGCACCCATACCAGCAACGTCACCTACGTTGTCACCAACGTTATCTGCAATGGTTGCAGGGTTACGAGGATCATCTTCAGGAATACCTGCTTCTACTTTACCTACTAAATCTGCTCCTACGTCTGCAGCTTTGGTATAAATACCACCACCTACACGCGCAAATAAAGCAATTGATTCAGCACCTAAAGAGAACCCAGTTAAAATTTCTATTGTACGTAACATTCCTTCAGCATCACCATCTGGTGCGAAGTAATGTTTTAAAATCAAAAACAATCCACCTAAACCTAAAACGGCTAAGCCTGAAACACCCATACCCATTACAGATCCACCTGTAAAAGATACTTTAAGCGCACGTGATAAACTAGTTTTAGCTGCTTCAGCAGTACGAACGTTTGCTTTAGTAGCTACTTTCATACCAATGTATCCAGCAGTTGCACTAAACACGGCACCAATGATAAATGAAATGGCAATACTCCAGTGGCTAGATTCGTTAGAATTAGCCATGAAACCTAGAAGCAAAGCTACAATAACCACAAAGTAGGCAAGAATTTTCCATTCTGCTTTTAAGAATGCCATAGCACCTTCAGCAATGTAGTCACTGATTTCTTTCATTCTTGGGTTACCAGCATCTTGCTTAGATACCCATAAAAATTTAACGAGTGTGTAAAGGAGACCTATAAGTCCCATCGCCGGAACGGCATAAAACAACATGTTGTTCATAATCGATTGGATCTAGTAAAAAATTAGATTTTAAAAGTCTGCAAAAATAAGGGTAATTGGCTAAAAATCACCCAAATTGACCGCTGTTTGTATAAGTTTTTGGTTCATTTAGGTATTATTCAGCAACGGAAGTTGTATCGGAACCCGCCAAAAAGGAAGCTGCTATGTTCTTGGCTTTGTAGATATTACGGTTAAATCTATTTCCTAATACGATAATGGTAGCCGTATCCTTGATAAAACGGCTAAATACCGAGTTATTACCATGCCACCATCCATTGTGGTAAATGATTTTTTGATCGGGCTGTTCTAGCATCCTCCACCCAAGTCCATAGTTATGAATGGAAGGTCTATCATTACTTCCTGGCAAAAAAGCCATTTGAAGAGAGGTTTGACTAATATAAGTCCCTTGATATAAGGCTTTGTCCCACAATAAAAGGTCACGAACGGTACTATATATATTTTTATCACCATATATACAATCAAACTTTTCAAGTAAATAAGGTCGATTATTGGGGTAATACGAAGGCTGATAGCGATCCGTGTCTTTTTGTGAAAATACATAACTATGCTCCATACCTAATGGTGCAAAAATGTTATCTTTTACATAAGTAGGGTAGTCTTTACCCGATAATTTTTCGATAATAAGGGCTAATAAAGCAAAATTGGTGTTGGAATAACTAAATGCACGGTTGGCTCCAAAAATGACGGCGGGTTTGTACCTCATCATAAAATCAAGCATATCCTGATTGGTAATTAAGCCTGGCTTAACAACAACTGGCAATTTAATGGTACGGTATTTTTTAATCCATTTACCTCTTTTTCCCTTTACTTTATAGCTCTCCAATTTCTTATCTACCATAAAATAGGCATAATTATTTAAGCCACTGCGGTGGTTAAGAAGCATACGAACAGTAATGTCAGGATAAGGAAACCCAGTTAAATAGGTATCAACGGTTTTATCTAATTCAATTTTCCCTTCTTCCCATAGCTTTAAAATAGCCATTGCCGTAAAGGTTTTAGAAGTAGAGGCAATATGAAATGGGGTAGTAGGTGTGATGGGTGATTTTGACTTTACATCATACAAACCTTGATAATCTTCAAATAATATTTGGCCATTTTTGGCAACTAATATAGAACCACTAAAGCCTCGCTTACCTAGTATATCATTGTAAGACGCACGTATTTGAGCCTCATATTTTTGTTTGGTACTCGAATCTATAACCGAAAATATATACGGAGTTGAAGGAATAGACTTAGGCTTGGCACCACATGCAATGAGTACAAAGAATAAACAAAATGCGTAAAGGTATTTAGCAACCATATGTTAGTTTTTCTACGATTGCTAAATTATCACAATAAACAGGTTCGGGACACAAACGTGAATAACTGTTGGGCAAACCAAACTTTCTACACACAATTGCTTAAATTTGCCATCATGAGCAAGCAAGCATTAACCAGTTTCCCTAAAGAGAAAATCAATATTTTATTTCTAGAAAATATTAGTGAAAAGGCCGTCCAACAATTTAAGCAAAATGGATATGCCAATGTTAAAAAGATTGCTGGTGCACTCAGTGAAGATGAATTAATCAAAGAAATTAAAGACGTTCATTTAATTGGCATTCGTTCAAAAACTCAAATTACCCCAAAGGTTTTAGCAGCTGCAAAAAAACTACAAGCCATTGGATGTTTTTGTATTGGCGTAAACCAGGTTGATATTAAAGCGGCTTCCAAAAAAGGTGTAGTGGTTTTTAACGCACCCTATAGTAATACCAGAAGTGTTGCAGAACTTGTAATTGGAATTTCTGCAATGCTTATCCGCCGAATTTCAGATAAAAATATTGCAGCACATAATGGCATTTGGATGAAAGAAGCCAAAGGAAGTTTTGAACTACGTGGAAAAACTTTAGGACTTGTGGGTTATGGAAATATCGGATCTCAAGTAAGTGTGTTAGCAGAAGCCATTGGCATGAAAGTGATGTTTCATGATACAGAAACTAAACTTCCATTAGGCAACGCTGTACCTGCAAAAAATTTAAAAGAATTACTAACTGCATCTGATATTGTTTCATTGCATGTACCTGAAACACCACAAACAAAAAATTTAATCAATAAAACCAACCTTAAATATTTTAAGAAAGGTGCTTTATTATTAAACTATGCAAGGGGAGAAGTCGTAGACTTAAAAGCACTAGCAGAAGCCATTAAAGACGGTCTTATTGGCGGTGCAGGTATTGATGTATTTCCAGTTGAACCAGAAAAAAATGGAGATGCATTTACCACACCATTACAAGGTTTACCCAATGTTATTTTAACGCCACATATTGGCGGTTCCACAGAAGAGGCGCAACAAAATATTGGTGAAGACGTAAGCATCAAATTATTTCAATACCTAGAGCGCGGTATCACCAATGGATCACACTCTGTTCCATCTATTGCATTACCACCTGTAGAAGGTGCACACCGTATTTTACATATGCACAACAATGTGCCTGGTGTTTTAAGTGCAATCAATACCGCACTTTCTAAAAACAACATCAATATTGTTGGGCAATATTTAAAAACCAACGAAGAAATTGGATACGTTGTTTTAGATGTTGATACCAAATTATCTAAACGTGCACTGGAGCTTTTAAAAGAAGTAAAGGATACGATTAAAGTAAGAATGCTTTATTAAAATCAGGCGTTTTATTTACGCAATTGCTGCAAGCATGGTTTTAATATCTGCAGTATCAACTAGCATATTGGATAAATTTTCCTGCATGGATTCTTTTACAAATTGCATATTGGTTGGCACTACTTTTCTTGCCGACGAATGAAATTCTTTTGCATTTGTCACCTGCTTTATATTTCCAATATTATTACCTCTAACGCCACTACCTGGCATAATAATTATTTGATCACCGGCTTCTTGAACAAGCGTTTGCAGAAGCGCTAAAGCGTCTGGTGCACTGGGCACTTGGCCACTGGTTAAAATTCTTTTACAACCTGTTTCAATAATATCATGAAGACCTTTTAGTGGATCATTACATCTGTCAAACGCGCGGTGAAATGTAACTTCCATAGGTGCAGCAAGTTGTACAAGCTCTTTGGTACGTTCTTTATCGATACTGCCATCTGGTAATAATAAACCAATGACAACACCTGCATAACCAAGTTCTTTACATAAACGGATGTCGTTTTTCATGACGTCAAACTCTGCGCGCGTATATAAAAAATCGCCACCACGAGGTCTTATAATTGGAAAAACTGGAATTGAAATAGTAGAAGACACCACGCTTAAAGTTCCATAAGATGGGGTAGTACCACCCTCGTTTGGATTTTCACAAAGCTCTAAACGGTTGGCACCAGCGGCCTCGGCTTGTATGGCCGATTCAATATTAAAAACTGCTACTTCAAGCATGGTTACAAAATTTGTAATCGTAAAATTAAAGAATGTGTTTTCCGTCTACTAAAATATTGGAATCATCTGCGGTACAAACTGCAAAGTTGAAACCTTTTTGAATACAATATCCACCATATTCACCACGCTTATTAATAGCAATAAAACCTACTTGAATATCACGTGCTTTGTCGCCTTTAATTTTGATAATACGCTCCACCGCTTTTTTACAAGCTTGTTCTGGAGAATTGCCCATACGCATAAGTTCAACTACTAAATGTGATCCACAAATACGAATTACATCTTCGCCCTGTCCGGTTGCAGTTGCGGCACCCACTTCATTGTCAACAAATAAACCAGCACCAATAATAGGAGAATCACCAAGGCGTCCTCGCATTTTAAAACCCATACCAGATGTGGTACAGCTACCACTTAAATTTCCATTAGCATCTAGTGCCACCATACCAATGGTATCATGATTCCAATTACCATTTTCTAGTTTATTAGGTGCAAATGCCGATTGTGATTTTAAATTGTTACCTGAGTTTTCAATATTAATAACAGGCTTGTATTCACTTTTTTCGAGCCATTTTTTATAAGAACGTTCTGCATCTGGCGATAATTTTTCTGATTCTAACGGAAATCCTTCGGCTACAGCAAATTGCTGCGCACCAGAACCAACCAGCATTACATGGGGCGTTTTTTCCATAACACGCCTTGCCACAGATATCGGATGTTTGATTCGCTCTAAAAATGCCACAGAGCCACAATTAGAAAATTCGTCCATAATACAGGCGTCGAGAGTCACATAACCATCACGATCTGGATTGGCGCCAAGTCCCACACAACAGTTTTGGCTATTTTCAGTAACCATTACACCTTGCTCAACAGCATCAATTGCTCGGCCACCATTTTTTAAAACCGCCCAGGCAGCTTTATTGGCGTTTAAACCTTCGGCCCAAGTAGAAATTACAATAGGCTTTTTACCAGCCGGATTGTTAGCCTTACTGGTAAACCCAGAAAATGTTAGGGCTGATAAACCAAGTGAACTAAGTTCTAAAAATTTACGTCGTTGTAACATGGTGGTTATTTATGTTAGGGTATAATGAGATTCAAATATAGCCAATATAGACTGAGTAAAGATTAGCCAATGATGCTACAATATTGACAGCTCTTACCTGATTTAGATCTATTATTTTATCCTATAATTAATATTATGTTAAATAGATACTTTGAACAAACAAAGCTTCTAGTCTACGACTGCCAAATTAAATGCCTTAATATTGTGCATGCATATTCTGATTGTAAACAATACTTCTATCCCGGTACACAAATACGGTGGCACCGAAAGAGTTATCTGGTGGCTTGGCAAAGCGCTGGTTCAATCCGGACATCAGGTTTCGTATTTAGTTGCTCCAGGATCTAATTGCGAATTTGCAAACGTATATGCATACAACGAATCGGTTCCATTTAATAGCTTAATTCCGGATGGTATTGATGTGGTTCATTTGAACCATCATGTAAACGAGACTCCTAAAATCCCCTATATTCAAACCATGCATGGAAATTTAAACCATGCTTTAGAATTAGACCAGAACACCGTGTTTGTATCTCAAAACCATGCTTCCCGTTTTGGTTCTGATTGTTATGTACACAACGGTATTGATCCTATGGATTATGGAACGCCTGTTTTACATAATAACGCGGTTAAAAACTATTTTCACTTTTTAGGGGACGCTGCCTGGCGAGTGAAAAACGTTAAAGGTGCTATCCAAATAGCCAAAATGGCCCATCAAAAATTAAGGGTTATTGGTGGTGTTCGTTTTAATTTTAATCAGGGCATTCGACTAACATTTGATACACATGTTAGATTTGATGGCATGCAAGGTGGAACTGAAAAAAATGAAATTATTAAATATTCCAAGGGGTTGATTTTTCCTGTGCGCTGGCACGAGCCCTTTGGACTTGCACTTATAGAAAGTTTATATTTTGGATGTCCGGTGTTTGGAACCCCCTATGGTTCTTTACCAGAAATTGTAATTCCCGAGGTTGGTCATTTAACATCATCAGCTTTAGAGTTAGCTGATGCTGTTGCACATGTAAATGATTTTAATAGAAAAACATGTCACGAATATGTTATGGATACGTTTACACATATTCAGATGATGGCGTCTTATGTACGCCTCTATGAAAAAGTGTTGAATGGAGAAAAATTGAACCCAAAGGCCCCTATTTTACAATCCATTCAACACGAAAAATTTTTACCGTTTAACTAACCTATTGTAGTTAGTTAAAAGAATTTTGTAAGGCATCAAACTCTTTGTATTTAGCCTCATACATATCATACTTTTGTGGATCCTTACCTCTAAATTTATTTCTTTTAATTTCATATAAATTGGTAAGATAACGAACACAATTGTTTAATAAGTTATTGTCTCTTTTTGTTTTTTCTGACTTGCCTTTTAATGCCACAAAAGCTTTTTCAAGTGCATCAATTGATAAGTCAATATTTTTTTGAAGATCAACATCAATCGCTGCATTTTGTTGTTTTAATGGAGCCTGAGCTGCAGCTAATTTGTCTGCTGCTGCTTTATTAACAGCGGCTTTAGCTTGTGGAGTTTTTGCAGCCGCTTTTTTAGCAGCAAACTCTTCTTCGTTGGCAGTGCTGATAGCACGAAGCGTTCTGATGTTGGTGCTTACCTTATCGTCATACTCACCAAAAATATTGTAATAGATTACGCCTACGTTAAAGATAGCAGCAGCATTTGCACTGTTTTTTTGATACGCTTTTTGAAATGCATCCGCTGCTTTAAGCGTGTATTTAATTTGCGTAGCACTATCTAAATCTTTCTCTTTGTTTTTTACATTCACAAACAAATCACCAAACTGTAAATATTTTTGCTCCGTTAATTTACCAGCTGCATCTTCTGTGTCATATAAAGAAGTCTTTTTTGCTAAATCATAATTGGTGTCGATAAAATCAATTTCATAATCATCCCATACTTCTTTAGGATAAATTTCTTTACCAAGGCCTAAGTATTTGAAAAATGAAGCTTCATTATTTGTTTTAGTATAATGCTGAACTAAAAAACGATATAAATCTAAATAGATGGCTTCGCTAACTTTACTATCTGCAAGACGACCATAATATTTAGCAGCATTATCCATTTGATTGGCATTCTGATAAGAATAACCAGTATATAAAAGTGCTGTAGTATCCATAGTAATAGAAGCAGACGCCGCCCACTTATTTTGGATAATGATATCGATGTATTTGATAGCCTTTAAAAAGTTTTCGGCAGCTGGTACCCAAGATTTTTCATTAAATACATTAACACCAGCTTGAAAATAAGTGCCATACAAATCAAAGTATGGTTCTACCCCACCCAACTCTTTTATTTTAGCGAACCCTGCATCTAATGATGCATATTTTTCTAAAGCAGCAGCAGCAACATCGCCAGCATTTGGATACTTTGCACGAAGTGCGGCATCTTTAAAAATCGCTGCATAAATACGAGCCTGATAATAATACAATTCAGGTTTGTCTTTTGCTTTAGGATCATTAGCTAGTTTATCTACTTCGGTTTTAGCATCTTCCCATTTCAAAATTCCAACAGCAATTTTTACCTTTTTGAAATCTTGCGCTGACGTTATTTGTGCAACAGCAGCAAATAAAAGCACTAATAAAATCTTCTTCATAACTGGAGTTTTATTAAAAAATAAAATTATTAATTAGTAATTGTGTTATCTGATTCACCCTGCACATCTGAAGCAGCATCATCAGAAGAACCAGCCTGCGTTTCTGTATCGGCAGCAACATTTTCAATACCTTCTGCTCCTTCAACACCGTCCACACCTTCGATAGGCGCTTCTTCTTCCGATTCTTCGATTTGAGAAATTGCAGCAATTTCATCACCCTCATCAATTCTGATAAGCTTAACACCTTGTGTTGCTCTTCCCGCCTCTCTAATATCTTGAATACCGGTTCTGATGGTTACACCCGATTTACAAGTAATGATTAGATCTTCTTTTTCGGTTACATATAAGATACCTACTAGACTACCTGTTTTATCGGTAACGTTAATGGTTTTTACACCCTTACCGCCCCTATTGGTAATACGGTATTCATCTATTGGTGTACGCTTACCATATCCTTTTTCACTTACTACTAAAATAGTACGGGTAGCATCTTCTTTGTTTACACAAATCATACCTACTACTTCGTCTTTTTCGTCGTCTACTTCGATACCGGTAACACCAATGGCACCACGTCCAGTAGCACGCACTTTTACTTCTTCGAAACGAATGGCGCGACCAGATTTTAAAGCCAACATAATTTCTGAAGCACCATCTGTCATGCGTGCTTCTAGTAATTCGTCACCTTCATTGATTGTAATAGCATTTACACCATTGGCTCTTGGTCTACTAAAATCTTCGAGAGAAGTTTTTTTGATGATACCTTTTTTGGTACAAAGTATGATGTAGTGATTTTGAACAAAATCTTTATCCGCTAGTTTTTTAACCTCGATAATTGCTTTTACTTTATCGTCTGGTGGAATTTGAATGAGGTTTTGAATAGCACGTCCTTTAGATTGTTTTTCACCTTCAGGAATTTCATACACACGTAGCCAGAAACATCTACCTTTTTCGGTAAAGAACATCATGGTATCGTGTGTAGAAGCTACAAATAAATGCTCTACATAATCCTCCTCTCTGGTTTTTGAACCTACAGCACCCCTACCGCCACGTCTTTGTTGACGGTACTCGGTTGCAGATGTACGTTTGATATAACCTAAATGAGAAATGGTGATTACCACATCTTCATCTTCAATTAAATCTTCGATACGCATTTCATCTGCGAGGTATTGAATTTCACTTTTACGAGCGTCACCAAATTTTTCTTTTACTTCTAGTAATTCGGTTCTGATAAGCGCATAACGTAAATCTTCAGAAGCAAGTAATGCTTTCAAATCTTTGATGGTGTTAATTAAACCATTGAATTCTTCAATGATTTTATCACGCTCCATACCCGTTAAACGTTGTAAACGAAGTTCGAGTATTGCTTTTGCTTGCGCTTCAGATAAACCTTCTTCTTGGTTGTACAACTGACTAGTTACTTCATCAAACATTTCTTGTTTGAGCATCCAGCGTTCTGCTTTACTACGTGCAATTAATGTGTCTTTTGCTTCATCAGGTGTGCGGCTAGCTCTAATAAGCGCAATCACTTCATCTAAATGATCAAGTGCTTTTAAATAGCCTTCTAATATGTGTGCACGTTCTTCTGCTTTTCTTAATTCAAACTTAGCGCGGCGAATAACAACATCCATTCTAAACTCGATGAACTCAACAATTAAATCGCGGAGGTTCATGATTTTAGGTTTGCCTTTTGTTAAAGCAACGTTGTTGATACCGTAGCTTGTTTGAAGCTCGGTAAATTTGTATAACTGATTGATAACAACCTGTGCAACAGCATCACGTTTTAAATCGAGTACGATACGCGTTCCTTCACGCTTGTTACTTTCATTGTTAACGTTAGAAATACCTTCGATGGTTTTATCGTTAACAAGTTGTCCAATACGGTCGGTTAGGTTATCACGGTTTACTTGGTAAGGAACTTCTGTAATTACGATTTGCTCGCGACCACTTTGTTTGGTGTCTACCTGGCATTTACCACGCACGACTACTCTACCACGTCCGGTAAGTAATCCTTGTCTAACACCTTCCATTCCAAAAATCACACCACCTGTAGGAAAATCTGGCGCTTTAACGTGCGTGATTAATTCTTCTACGGCAATATCTCTATTGTCTACGTATGCAACACAACCATCAATTACTTCACTTAAGTTGTGTGGCATCATATTGGTAGCCATACCTACGGCAATACCAGAAGAACCGTTTACCAAAAGTTGCGGAATACGCGTTGGTAAAACAGTAGGTTCTTTTAATGAATCATCAAAGTTGAGTTGAAAATCAACGGTATCTTTTTCGATATCGTCAATCATGGCTTCAGCAATTTTTTGAAGACGGGCCTCCGTGTAACGCATAGCAGCTGGTGGATCACCATCTTGGTTACCAAAGTTACCCTGACCATCTACAAGCGTGTAACGCATGGTCCAATCTTGTGCCATACGAACAAGGGTATCGTAAATGGATGCATCACCGTGCGGGTGAAACTTACCCATTACTTCCCCTACTATACGCGCAGATTTTTTATAAGGCTTATTGAAATTATTGCCAAGCTCATTCATGGCATATAAAACCCTGCGGTGCACAGGTTTAAAACCATCACGTGCATCAGGTAAGGCACGTCCAACAATCACAGACATCGAGTAATCGATGTACGCTGTTTTCATTTGCTCTTCGATATTAACCTGTATAATACGGTCGTTATCGGAGGTTTGTTCTGGTATCAAATTTTCTTCCATAATTTCTAATCTATAAACGTATCTGTATCAACAATTTGACACGCCAGTTTGGCGGCTTACGAAGATACTTTTTTTAACACGGAAATAGACCAAAATCAACCTCAAAAAGAGGGTGTTTTATCCACAATTTTACACACAAAATGTAGGTAAATAAAAGGCTAAAAATGGGCTATGGAACCTGAACCCATTCATAATCTAGCTGACGCTTGTCTAAATTGGCCGCAATGACCTTTATAAACACTTTATCGCCCATTTTAAAGGTTCGTCCACTCCTTTTGCCTACAAGGCTATAATCAGATTCTATATGCCTAAAATCGTCAAATTCGGAGAGGCCTACAATGGATACCAAACCCTCACATTTATGGGCTACTGTTTCTACCCAAAATCCAAAGCTAGAAACACCACTTACCACACCCTCAAAAGTATCCCCAATATAGTCGCGCATAAACTCTACTTGCTTGTACTTATTGGAAGCTCTTTCACACTCCATAGCAGCACGTTCACGATCGGAACTTTGCTTACATTTTTCTTCCATTTTTTTATCTGCAACAGGCTTGTTATCAAGTACTGTTTGAAGCACGCGGTGCACAAGTACATCGGGGTATCTTCTAATAGGAGAAGTGAAATGACAATAAAAATCAAAAGCAAGTCCGTAGTGTCCAATATTTTGTGTCGAATAAACGGCTTTTGCCATCGTTCGAATACCGAGTTGCTCAAGCACATGTTGCTCCGGTTTACCCTTTGCATCTTCTAACAATTGATTAAAACTTGCAGAGATTTTTTCAGGTGAACTGGCATCAAAACCATGTCCGTATTTTTTTGCGTACTGCACAAAGGGAGCCAGTTTTTCTGGATCTGGTTGGTCATGAATACGGTATGGAAAAGGAAGCGCTTGTTTATTAATTTGAATTTTAGAAATATTTTCGGCTACTGTTTTATTGGCAAGTAGCATAAACTCCTCAATGAGTTGATGCGCCGGTTTACTTTCTTTAATCGTAATGCCAATAGGCTTGGCATTTTCGTCAAGTGTAAAGCGTACTTCTTGAGAAGAAAAATTAATAGCCCCTTTTTTAAATCTGGCTTGTCTTAATTTTTGTGCAAGGCTATGCAGGAGCAAAATATCTTCGACATTTTCACCCTCCTGGGTATCAATAATTGTTTGCACATCTTCGTAGGCATAGCGCTTATCGGAATGTGTTACCGTTCGGCCAAGCCAGTATTGTTTTACCTGTGCTTCATCGTTAATTTGAAAAATGGCAGAAAAGGTAAATTTGTCTTCGTTAGGACGTAACGAACAAAGTTCGTTTGAAATTTTTTCAGGAAGCATTGGGTTTACACGGTCAGGCAAATACACAGACGTGGCGCGTTTATAAGCTTCGGCGTCTAAATCGGTATCTGGTAACACGTAATAGCTCACGTCGGCAATATGTACACCAATTTCGTATAGGCCACTCGGTAATTTTCGAATAGAAAGTGCATCATCAAAGTCTTTAGCATCGGCAGGGTCAATGGTAAATGTTTTGATATCTCGGCAATCTCTACGTTTGGCTATTTCTGCTTCATCTAATACAACTGGTAAAGCTTCCGCTGCTTCTAACACGTCTTGCGGAAAAAATAATGGGAAACCGGCCTGCGCCAATAGCTCCTTCATAGCAGCCTCATTTTCATCTTCGGGAGCCATCACCGCGGTTACTTCACCTACTGGTTTTTTATCGTCTTTGTCCCATTTTACAAGTTTTGCAGATACCCTATCTTTATTTTTTGCACCATTTAAAAACTGGAGCGGAATAAAAATATCGGGCATGGGTTTATCAGTATCTGGCACAAAAAATGCAAACTTATCGGAGAGCTGAATATGCACTATAAATTCGGTTTGAGGGCGTTCTACTACTTCTACAACCTTCGCTTCTTGTTTTCCGGTACGT
>JAGNTI010000123.1 GCA_017987615.1 Sediminibacterium sp.
GCAGCTAATGTTTCGGTAGCTTCTTTAGAAAGCTTGGCTTTGTTTCTATCAAAAACGATGGTAGATAATTCACCAATTTCACAAAGTGAACCGCCGCCATTTTTTAAGTTGCTTACCATTTCTTTTACTTCTTTGCAACAAGCAGGCTCTGGGCAAGTACCTACGCCGTCATTGTTAACAGGGAAGCATGACTGAAGGGTAATAAGCTCTTTGTCTTTATAATCTGGAACGCCATCACCATCTGTGTCTTTAGCACGTCCGTGTGCATCTACTGCAACACCTGCTGGTGTATTTGGTTCTAGGTCAAACTGATCTGTAACGCCATCATTATCTACGTCAGGTAATTTAACCTTAGGTAGTTTCATGTGCTTAGGCGCGTTGATTTCCTGATATAAATAATTGTTAGGGTTAAGCCACCAAAGCGGTGCTACTTTTCTAGAACGGTCACCAATGTTGATGTTAATTCTTGCTGATGTTTGTCCTAAATAATCGTTGCTATTACCTGCTTTTACTGCATCTAGGTAATCATATCCTGAAGCAGAAAAAGTAAAGCGCTGCTCTAGGCCTACACTAATTACATCGCTAAGTTTAAAAGAGATACCACCACCTGCGCTAAAGCTGTTATATATAGCATATGATTTTCTATTATTGATAGAAGCACCTAAACCAGTCGTTAACAAACCTTCTTCGCTATCTGGAAGTCCTTGACCATAAAAAATACGGTAGCCACCAGCCTGAGCACCAGGAGTAGCTGTTTTGTACATCACTTTTGAACCTGTAAGGCTATATCCTGCTAGTACATAAACATTTGTTTTAGGATTTGCTCTGTAATAGCTAAGTGAATTAAGAGACGCAATTACATCTACCCCAAATTGACGCGTTTTGGTTTTAAACGGTACTCTATTTTGAGAAAGCTGAAACGTATTAGGTTCACCAGAACTATTTAAATCGGCAATGCTTGCGCGTAATGAAAAAGTATGGTTAAGCGCTTTTCTTACAGATACAGATCCACCAAAACCTGCTTTTGATTTAACATCGGCAGACATGGTAGCAACACCTAATCCAAAACCTAATTCCCACTGACTACGCGGCTTGGCCGGGTAAGGAAACACGTTATTGATAAACTCATTACGCTGTGGTTGATTTTTAACTGCCACTTTTGAAGAATCTCTCCAATCCCATCCAAAATCTGTTTGTGCGAACCCAACGGTACTCACTAGAAGTGCTAGTGCGCCCATTAAAACATTTTTCTTACTTGCCATAACTTATAGAATTAATTATAATACAAAATTACTCTAAATAACATAGAACCAAGAACTAACTATGCTTTAGACATTGTTAAAAGTGTAAATACTAAGAGAAATACCCTAATAAGAGGCATTGGAGGGGCATTTCGCTGCTTTTAGTACGTTAAATTCTGCCCAATCCTGTCTATATTGCAGCCCAGTAAGCAATGGAATTAGCCAAAAAAGTAATATCAAAAGAATTAGCGCTGTTTGAGGTTCACTTCAGGGAAGCCATGAAAAGCAGGGTTGCGCTCCTAGACCGCATCATGCAGTACATTGTGCGCCGCAAAGGAAAACAACTGCGCCCTATGTTTGTGTTACTGAGCGCAAAACTAGGCGGCGACATAAACGATTCGACATACCGTGCTGCTTCATTAGTTGAACTACTGCATACCGCAACGCTTGTTCATGACGATGTAGTGGATGAAGCAAACGAACGCAGGGGCTTTTTTTCAATCAATGCTTTATGGAAAAATAAGATCGCCGTTTTAGTGGGTGATTATTTGCTTTCAAAAGGACTCTTGCTTTCTTTAGATAATAAAGACCACCGCGTACTTCAATTACTTTCTACAGCGGTAAGACTCATGAGCGAAGGCGAATTACTCCAATTAGAAAAATCGCGCAAGCTTAATTTAGACGAATCTATTTATTACGAAATCATTGGAGGCAAAACAGCGTCACTACTGGCATCATCTTGTGCAGCAGGCGCTTCAACTACTTTTGACAACGACGACGCCATCGAAAAAATGCGCCTCTTTGGAGAAAAAGTAGGTATGGCATTTCAAATTAAAGATGACCTATTTGATTATAGCAGCGAAGCCGTTGGCAAACCAACGGGCAACGATATCAAAGAAAAGAAATTAACGCTGCCGCTTATTTATACACTTAACAATTGCGACGCAGCACTGCGTAAAAAAATTATCTACATCATCAAAAATCAAAATACGCAAAAAGACAAAGTTGATTTTGTACTAGATGCCGTAGAAAATTTTGGAGGCATTACCTATGCAACAAATAAAATGTTTGCATTTAGAGATGAGGCCCTCGAAATATTACACAGCTTTCCTGCGTCCGAAGTGCGTGAGGCTTTAGAAGAACTTGTTAGGTATACAACCGATAGAAAATATTAATGGAAAAAAGGTGGACGATAGTAGCATCCGATGCAGTAAAAACGGAGGCCTTACAAGCCGCCCTGTCTATCAATAAAACCATTTGTAGCATATTAGTAGCAAGAGGTATTGAAACCTTTGAAATAGCAAAAGATTTTTACAGACCTAAGCTTTCGGATCTACACGATCCTTGGCTCATGAAAGACATGGACAAGGCCGTTACACGCATTTTAACGGCGCGTGAGACAAACGAAAGAATACTTGTTTTTGGTGATTACGACGTAGACGGCACCACGGCTGTTGCTAGTATGTACCAGTTTATTTGTGGCATTCATAACAATACCGATTATTATATTCCGCACCGCTACAAAGAAGGGTACGGTGTTTCTAAAATAGGTATCGATTACGCCAAAGAAACGGGTTGCACTTTAATAGTATCGCTAGACTGTGGTATAAAATCTACGGACCTTATTGCTTATGCAAAAACATTAGGCATTGATTTTATTGTTTGTGATCACCACTTACCGGATCCTATTTTGCCGCCAGCGGTTGCCATTTTAAACCCCAAACAAATTGATTGCCCATACCCGTACAAAGAATTATGTGGTTGTGGCGTGGGTATTAAATTAATGATGGCACTTGCGCAAAAGTTACAATTACCGGAAGATAGCTATCTTACTTATTTAGATTTAGCAGCCACAGCAATTGCTGCAGACATCGTACCACTTACTGGTGAAAATAGAATTTTAGCCTACTACGGACTTGAGAAAGTAAATCAAAATCCATGCCCCGGTATTAAAGCCTTACTCCAACTTTCTAAGGTGGAGAAAAAAATGCTCCTTACCAATTTGGTATTTGTAATTGCGCCGCGCATTAATGCGGCAGGCCGTATGGATGATGCAAAAAAAGCAGTGCAATTATTTATTGAAAAAGACGCTACTAAAGCACTTGAATTTGCACAAATGCTTCAATCCGATAACTTAGATAGACGTGAAGCAGATAGCAGTATTACAGAAGATGCACTTGCACAAATTATAAACGACCCATCGCATGCAGGTAAAAAAACCACTTTTGTGTACCAAGAAAGTTGGCATAAAGGTGTGGTAGGTATTGTAGCGAGTAGACTGATAGAAACCTATTATAGACCCACGATTGTGTTAACCAGAAGCGGAGATATTGCTGCAGGCAGTGCACGCAGTGTGGTTGGGTTTAATTTATATGAAGCGATACATGCTTGCCGCGAACATTTAATTGGCTATGGCGGGCATTTTGCCGCCGCCGGTATGACCCTGCTTCCGGAGAACGTTCCTGCCTTTGCGGCGGCGTTTGAAACAGCTGTTGCAGCTCAAATTACCGACGACTTACTTATACCAGAAATTGTTATTGACGCACCTATTTCCTTTAAAGAAATCAATCAAGGGTTTTATAATATTTTATCTCAAATGGAACCTTTTGGCCCTGAAAACATGAAGCCCGTATTTATTGCTAGAGGCGTTAACAATACCAGCTATTCAAAAATTGTAAAGGAGCAGCATATCCGTTTTGTATTACAACAAGACGGTATTACGCTATCAGGTATAGGATTTAAAATGGCTGATAAATTTGCATTGCTACAAATGAATCAGCCATTAGATATTGTTTTTACACTTGACGAAAATGAATGGAATAATGAAAAAACCATTCAGCTCAAAATGATTGACCTTCGCCTCAGTGCTTAACCGCGCTTTTTAATTACGCTTATTTATTTTGTAATAGATCTACGCTTCTATTAATGAAGTTGGTTAAATCATTCCCTTTTAATAACCCTTGAGAAAGTAAAGCAAGGTCTGCTAAATTACGCACCTGACTTTTTTGCAAATCGGTATTGCCTTCTTTTAATAGGGTTTGATAAATTGGGTGGTTACCATTAACCGTTAAGGTTACTTCATCCGGCATTTGCGCATAAAATGCAGTCATACCGCCACCTACGCCAGCCATATCTTTCATTCGGCGCATAAACTCTGGTCTAGTTGCAACAACCGGAGCGCTATCAGCGCTTAATCCTTTAACCTCGGTGGTAACGTGTAAATCCGCAATTTGTAAATTAAATAGTTCCTTTAATTTTTCGGCGTCGTCTTTGCTAAGTACAGATTCGTTAGACTCCTGCTTGTCAATTAAATTATCAACGATATCGGCGTCAACTCTTACAAAAGTGACATTCTCCCATTTCATTTCCATATTGTTAATGAAAGCAGAGTCAACCAGGGT
>JAGNTI010000124.1 GCA_017987615.1 Sediminibacterium sp.
GTCTGTGGTATAAATATGATCGCCAACGGTAACATCAAGTCCAGTTTCTTCTTGAAATTCCCTGACTAAACAATCACGAGTACCTTCGCCAAATTCGAGGCCACCACCAGGTAGTTTGGTAAAAAAATCGCCTCTGATAAATTCGTCACTTACTAAAAGCCCCTGAATAGGATCTATTAAAACACCATATACGCGAACTGTGATGTGGGACATGTTAAAACCATTTCTTTTTCATAAAATACCAACTAATAATACCAGCAATGGCTAAAGACAATCCAATGGGTATATAAAAAGAGTAGGGGTTGTGAGCACCCGGGATATGATCAACGTTCATGCCATAAATACTTGCTACCATTACAGGAAGAGATAAAATAATGGTAATGGATGTTAGACGCTTCATTACATTATTTAGGTTATTGCTGATAATACTTGCAAAAGCATCAAGGGTACTGGTTAATATATTGGTGTAGATATTGGCCATTTCTAGTGCCTGGCTGGTATCTACAATAAGGTCATTTAAAAATTCTCTTTCCTCTTCATTTAGCCCTAAAAAATTAGTGCGCTCTAATTTCATCATGAGCATCTCATTGCTGCGAAGTGCTGTAACAAAATAAACTAAGCTTTTTTGAATACGCATTAGATTTAGTAAGTCGACGTTGCTATTACTTTGATATAGGCTAGACTCATACTGGTTTCGTCTGATATTGATTTCCTTCAAAAATTCCATAAAGTTCTGAACTACTTTTTCAAATACTTTTAGAATCATCATGTTTTTTTTGTCAGGATGTCTTTTTTGAAAAGAATTTAAAAACTTATTAATAGCACCATTATCAAATGAGTTAACCGTAATAATTTGTGTATGCGTTAAAATGATACAAATTGGTATGGTAATATAAAATGCATCGCTATCATTAAATGAGTTGTTTTCTGTGGGGGTTTTAATAACCACAAATTTTACATTGTTTTCAATTTCATAGCGGGGTCTTTCATCTATGTCCAAAGAGTCTCTTAAAAATTCGATAGGAATATCTAAGGAATCACTTAACTCAATAAACTCCTCTTCTTTGAAAGGAGGAACTAGGTTAACCCAAGCGCCAGTATCGGGCTTGTCAATTTCAACCGTTTGTCCTTCTATGTTTTTAAAATATTGAATCATGATAGCACCGTTAAATATTAAATTGTTATTTGCCCCTCAAACACAAGAGACGCAGGGCCGCAAAGCCATACATTGTTATAGTTTTGTGTATCTACTTTATTAAATTTTATTAGAAGACTTCCCCCAAGCGTTCTAATTTTTGTTTCTTGATGACCTAATGTTTCGGTACTCATTGCAATTGCAGCAGCAGTAACACCAGTGCCACAACTAAATGTTTCATTTTCTACACCACGCTCATATGTTCTCACAAAAAGTTCGTTCTCATTCCATTCTACAAAATTTACATTGATGCCAACTTTGTTATAGGTTTCGTTATAGCGTATTTTTTTACCTTCTGAAAAAACGTCATAGTTTGAAAGGCTTGATACAGGCTTAATATAATGTGGTGATCCGGTATTTAAAACAGTTGCTTCATGTACAATCGATACTTCTTGAACATCTATCATTTTTAAATGTATCCAACCATTTTCATCAATAACTGCCTGATGCTCTCCATCTGAAGCTATAAAATTGTACGTATTTGCTTGTATGCCTTTATCAAAAGCAAATTTGGTTAAACACCTGCCACCATTGCCACACATTGTACCCAGGGCTCCATCTGCATTATAGTATACCATTTCAAAATCATAGCTTTCGTGCTTGTTTAAGAGCATTAGACCATCTGATCCGATACCAAAATGGCGATCACACAAAAAGGCAACCTGCTCCTTAGATAATTGAATATTACCTTCTCTGTTATCTAGTATAACAAAATCATTTCCAGTACCTTGGTATTTGTAAAATTGTAACAACATGCTTATAGTGTTGAAATAATATCTAAAGATTGTTTGATCAAATTTTCTACAGCCGCATTGCCATCTTTGCTAAAAGTTTGCGAAACTCTATTGGCCACAATCGCACTTAAACTTAAACATTGATGACCCTGTAATTTCCCCAATCCATATATAGCACTTGTTTCCATTTCAAAATTGGTGATTTTATGAGGGCCGAAATTAAAAGTTGTTAATTGATCGATGAGCTCCGTATGCATGAGTGGTAAACGTAATACCCTGCCTTGTGGCCCATAAAATCCTGGACAAGTTACTGTTATTCCCTGATGATAGCCTGTTACGAAATGTTTAAGTAATTTAACACTTGCGCCAGTTATATAAGGACCAGAAAATGATTTGTTAAGGGTAATCTGATCTTCAAATGCTTTTAATATTTGAGCTTCTTCACCATTGTTTTCGTGTTTGTAAAAATGGAGTAAGTTGTCAATACCAAGTCCGTGCGTGCTAGCCACAAAACTATCTACTGGAATATTGGCCTGCAAAGAGCCTGATGTGCCAAGTCTGATAATTTGGAGGGTAGTTAATGTGTTTCTTATGGTTCTCGTCTCAAAATCAATATTTACGAGCGCATCTAATTCATTTAAAACAATGTCAATATTATCTGGGCCAATACCAGTAGAAACCACAGAAAGCCTTTTGTTGCCTATAAACCCTGTATGGGTTATAAACTCTCTGTGTTGGCTTTTATGTTCTATACTGTCAAAATACTTACTAACTTCAGAAACCCTGTCTGGATCTCCAACAGTTAAGACGGTGGTGCCTAATTCTTCGGGGCGTAGGTCTAAATGATAAACGGCGCCTCTATTATTTATGATTAGTTCACTTTCGGCAATTCTTTGCATTTGGGCTAATTTTCAACAAATTTCGGGTATTCAGATTTAGAATTTTGATTTTCCTTTCTTTGCTTTATTTTCGCAGTCCAATAATTGGTCCTGTGGCCGAGTGGCTAGGCAGAGCTCTGCAAAAGCTTCCACAGCGGTTCGAATCCGCTCGGGACCTCAAAACCCTTTAAAATAGCTCCTTTTGGAGCTATTTTTTCTTAAATTTAAGCGAATTAAGCCATGAAATACACGCAAACTATTGGAATTATCGCCTCTTTAATTGTGATTGCATGTTCCTTTTTGCCATGGAGTATTGTGGTTTCGGAGCAAATTACCATCTCAGGATTTGCAACAGAGGGCACAAGATTTGGTAAACCAGGGATGTTTTTGAACTTTTTTACCATTATTGCTATCATTTTGTTTCTAATTCCTGCCATTTGGGCCAAACGCACCAATATTTTTATTGGCGCTATTGTTTTCACTTGGAGTCTTAGAAATTATATTTTAGTTTCAACCTGTTTAATGGGAGAATGTCCAGTAAAGCAACCCGCACTGTATGCACTAGTTATCGCAAGTGGCGTTGTTATGTTAATGACTTTGCTTCCTAAATTAAATACTCCAAAAAAGTAAACATTGTCTAAGAGTTCCGTAGCTATCGTTATTTTAAATTATAATGGAAAAAAGCATTTAGATACTTTTTTACCATTTGTATTAAATACGACCTATGAACATGCAAAAGTGATTATCGCAGACAATGGTTCAACAGATGATTCAATTATATTTTTAGCCGCAAATTATCCGTCAATTACCCTCTTACAAAGAGATACCAATGAAGGTTTTGCAGGTGGGTACAATTGGGCTTTATCGCTGGTTGATGCCGATTATTTCGTACTCTTAAATTCTGATGTTGAGGTAACGCCTAATTGGCTAGAACCTATGGTATCACTACTTGATAACAATAATAATATTGCTGCTTGCCAGCCTAAAATTCTTTCTTACACCGACAAGAATAATTTTGAGTATGCGGGTGCCGCTGGGGGATGGATTGATACACTTGGCTATCCTTTTTCTAGAGGAAGAATTTTTGATGTCTGTGAAAAAGACAATGGGCAATACGATGCGTGTGAACCCATTTTTTGGGCAACAGGTGCTTCTTTATTTATAAGGGCCAACTATTTTAAAAAAATAGGGGGGCTAGATGAAAGTTTTTTTGCCCATCAAGAAGAAATTGATCTTTGTTGGAGACTTCAAAGAGCTGGATACGCTATCATGAGTTGTCCTAATGCTATTGTATATCATGTGGGAGGGGGGACACTTCCAAGAGGTGGAAGAAAAGTGTTTTTGAATTTTAGAAATAACCTTTTAATGCTTGGTAAAAACCTGCCAATCAACGAACTTCTTTGGAAAATTCCGGCAAGATTTTGCTTGGATGCAATATCTGCTTGGAAAGGGGTGCTTCAAGGTGATTTTTCTTTCTTTTATGCGATAGTAAAAGCCCATATGTCAGTGATGTCTATATGGACAAGGCAACTTCTTAAAGGGGGTGAAAAAAGGCTTTCTATCCCTAAAAAACCAATGGGAACATTAACTGGTGTGTTTTGTGGTTCTATTATTTGGTGCTATTTTATAAAAAAACAAACCAAATTTTCTGAAATTATTTCTCGAAACACGATGTAAATAATCAATGTTACCTTATTTTTGCATCTCCAAAACAATACTATGTCTGAGCAAACAAATAATATCCCGGAAAAAGATTTAGCCAGCAATTGGGTATCTTCTTCAAGATTCTTATTTTA
>JAGNTI010000125.1 GCA_017987615.1 Sediminibacterium sp.
TAGTGGGCTTACGCAAAGCCTCTTGCTATTTGATGGATTTTTAATGGAGTATTTTTTTATATGGCGCCTAGACGCTACCGCGTCTGGCCCATGGCTATTACGCGCTTACTTATGCCTTTGGCAACGCCGCGCATCATAGCCATTGCCTGCACTTCGTGCAGGCGCTATAAGTTTACTGCATAAAAAAGCCTCACATTTCTGTGAGGCTTTGTGACCGCGTTAGGATTCAAACCTAAAACCTTCTGATCCGTAGTCAGATGCTCTATTCAGTTGAGCTACGCAGCCATTACCCTAAGGGGTTGCAAATATAATCTCTAAAAGATTAACGGCAAAAAAGGAATGCTTATTTATTCAAAATTATAGTCCATAAAGGCTTGCAGCGGTTGATTCTGCTAGTTTTTTAGGCAATAACCATACTAAAAAGGCTCCCAGTTTATTAATAAAGCCGGTAATTACTTCGGGTTTCTTGTTAAATAAGGCAGTTACAGCGGTTGCGGCCACTGCTTCTGGTGTCATATTTACTTTTTCGGCGGTTTTAAGCGCTTTAGGGCCTACATCGGCTCTGTTGGCAAAGTTTGTATCGGTAGAGCCTGGGCTTACCGCTGTAACGAATACACCGGTGTTTTTGAGCTCATGTCTGAGGCCTCTGCTAAAACTTAATACAAAAGATTTAGAAGCCGCATACGCCGTTAAGCCAGGAACTGCTTGGTAAGCAGCTGAGCTTGCGACATTTAAAATATAAGCAGGTGCATTACTTGTAAGCATGGGAAGTAGTGCAGAAGTTAATGCAACGGGCACTTCCATATTTACGCGCATCATTTCGAGGTGATCGTTGGCGCTATATTTTGAAAAAGGGCCGCTTAATCCATAACCCGCATTGTTTACGAGTATGCCCACATTATAATTGTTGGACGTAATCCAGTCCATTAATATTTGTGTGGCACCTACTTTGCCTAAATCTAGTGCAAGGAAATGCGCGGCAACACCATAGGTATTTAAAAGGGTAGTGGCGTGTTCTTGTAAAGACTTTTCATCTCTTGCTACTAAAAGTACTGGATACTTTCTTTTAGCAAGTTCTGTGGCAATACATTTACCAATGCCTTTGCCTCCGCCTGTAATTAATGCAAATGGCATCATGATAGGTAAATATTAATGGTGAACCTTGCCCGTAAATCTATGGTAGAATGGCGTTTTGCTGTTTTCGTCTTTTGGTTTGTATTTACCAGTAACAATAGGAACATACATTACACGGCGTCTGCTGGCTTCACCAAAATTAGGTGATTGCTTAACACGGTGCCATAAACGTCCATCATGTACCGATAAATCGCCAGCATTGATATTAAAACCAACTTCGCGTGGATCGTCGTTATTGTCTAAAAAGTACTTTTTACCAAAGAGTAATTTAAACATGCCTTGTGTATGTGTGCCAGGTATTACCCTTAATCCACCATTGTCAAAAGCGCAAGTGTCTAAGTGTATACCAACGTTTAGCATTGGCATAATTTTTTGACCCATAAATAAATCGCGAGGACTATCTGTGTGCCAACCCATTTGTGTAAACGTACTGTTTGGAGTGTTGATATAGTTATTGATCACCAATCCATCTTTTTCATTTTCTGCAATACGACCTTCATAAGGATGTAAAAATGCAGTTAATGCTTGTAAACGCTGGTCTGCTAATAATTGTTGTAAAGGATTGCTATGTAATGAACTAAAACAAAGGCGTTGAATAGTGGTGTTGCCTTTGTCGTCTTTACCAAATTTTAAAGGTATACCGTTTACTTTTTCTTTTTTCTCTGCAATCCACTGAGCTTCCAATCTTTGTTGCTCCGCTATATAAGTTGCTACCTGATCTTGAGGTAAAAAATTTCTAAATACAATCACACCGTGCTCCTTAAAAAAGGCCAATTGCTCTTCTGTAACAGCATCTCCCAGTTCAAAACTGCTGTCCCATATTTTCATGCTTACTGTACTCATGTATAAGTATGACTTTTGTGTTAAGGAATGATTATTAAATTGTTACTAGCCATTTGACTATGAACGTACAAAGGTAAACATTCCTTTAAAAAAAAGAGAGTTTTTTGGCCCCTAAATAGATAAAATAAGTAAAAATAAAGGCGGCAATTACGTCTATACTGTAATGGATATGCTGGATCATCACCAAAATACCCACTAGAAAAGAGGCGGTTAAAGCAAAGATTTTGTCCCATTTACGTTCTAAACACAGAAAAAACAGGAACATATTGCCCGTATGGCCCGAATAAAAGAGGTCTTTGGTAATAAAAATGCCATTTCCGCCATAGGCAATATTGGCGATAGGGTCTTTAAGTACAATTAGGCCTGCCGGCGGATTTAAGGGAAGCATGCTAATGGTTAAAACCCTGGCCAAACACATTAAAATAAAACCGTATGCAATTACTAGAAATAGCCTTGGGTTTTGGTAGATTCTAAAAAAAACCAAAAGCACTGTGCTCCAAATAATAACAAAAGTTGGAATCGAAACGTCGATTGCCGGAATGGCGTCAAGCACATAGTCCTGTAAAACCATGCCTTCTCTTTTTTCTATAAAAGCAAAAAAAGCAGGAAGTAGTGTTAAAATAATAGCTACTAAAAGCAGGGCAATGATGGTTTTATTTCTAAAACGACGTTCTTGCCATGCTTTTGACCATGATATGGTTTCTGTTAATAATGCCATCTCACAAATGCTTCAATAGCTGCATATTTAGTTTGACCTAAAGCTGCATACAATTGTGCGGTATTGGCGTTTCGCGTTTCTGCTCTTTGCCAAAACTCACGCATATCAGACCCTTGGAACGGAACGCTGTCTTTTTGTGATTGATGTATAAATATTCCAAAACGTTTTTTAATAACCTGGTCAGGGCTCATTGGAATGGCCATTTCAATTTCTGAAATATCCCACTCTTGCCATGCGCCTTTGTATAACCAAACCCAGCAGTCTTTAACCCAAGCGTCACCAGCAGCTTTTAAACGGCGCATACTTTCAAACACAACGTCTAAGCAAACTTTATGCGTACCATGTGGATCCGCTAAATCGCCAGCGCAATAAATTTGATGCGGCTGAATTTTTCTTAAGAGTTCCATCGTTTGAAGTACATCTTCTTCACCCATTGGATTTTTTTCAATTTTACCTGTTTCATAAAAAGGTAAATTTTGGAAATGATATTGATGTTCTTTTAATCCAACGTATCTGCAAGTTGCTTTTGCCTCACATTGTCTGATAAGACCTTTGATAGCTCTAATTTCTGGAGAATCTAAACCACCTTTTTGTTTGGTCGCAATATAATTGCGAGCAGCTTGTAAAATTTCTTGACTCTTTTTATTATCGATGCCAAATAGGTCTTCGAAACCAACAGCAAAATCTAAAAAGCGTGTTACAAACTCGTCAGATACGGCAATGTTACCACTGGTTTGATACGCTACATGTACTTCGTTGCCCTGATCGTGTAAACGCATAAACGTTCCACCCATGCTAATGATATCATCATCGGGGTGTGGTGAAAATATCAAACATTTTTTTGGATACGGATTGCTTCTTTCTGGATGCGCCGGAATAACAGCATTGGGTTTACCTGCTGGCCAACCCGTTAAGCTATCCCTAAGCATATAAAATACTTCTAAATTAATTTCGTACGCATCACTTTTTTCAACTAGTAAATCTGCTAAACCGTTTTCGTTATAATCTTTGGCAGTAAGGCTTAATACTTCTTTGCCAAGTTTTAATGAAAGCTCAATAACTGCGCGCTTCATTAATTTTTTATCCCACACACAGTTGCCTGTTAACCACGGCGATTTAATACGCGTTAATGATTCAGAAACAGTAGTGTCTACAATAAATGTGCAATCAGGATGCTCTTGTAAAATACTTGCAGGCACTTGCTCTGTTACATCGTCTTCGGCAGCTTTGGTAATAATTTCACCTTTGTTGCCAAATGCTAAAAGTAAAATACGCTTCGATTGCATGATAGTGCCAATACCCATGGTAACTGCAAGACGAGGCACTTTTGATAAATGCGAAAACTCGTAAGCGTTTGCAAGTCTGGTATTGTTGGCAAGGTTTACTAGTCTTGTTTTTGAAATGATGCTTGACCCCGGTTCGTTAAAACCAATATGTCCATTACCACCAATACCTAAAATTTGTAAATCGATGCCACCGGCATTAACGATTGCGGCATCATAATCGGCGCAATGTTTTTTAATTTCTTCTTTAGGCCATTTACCACTTGGGATATGGATATTTTTTGGATCAATATCGATGTGGTTAAATAAATGATGATGCATAAAGCTCCAATAGCTTTGTGGTGCATCTTGATCTATTGGAAAATATTCATCTAAATTAAACGTGATTACATTTTTAAAACTCAGTCCTTCCTCTTTGTGGATTCTTACCAGCTCTTTGTATAATTTAATAGGGGTAGAGCCTGTGGCTAAACCAAGCACACAGTTTTTTCCTTCTGCTGCTTTTTCTTTAATAAGGGAAGCTATTTCCTGTGCAACAAAAGCAGAACCTTCAGCTGGGGAAGGGAAAATTTGGACTGGAACTTTTTCAAATGCGTCTATCATGTCTTTTCAGTATTGCTA
>JAGNTI010000126.1 GCA_017987615.1 Sediminibacterium sp.
TCTTTTCTGACAATCATGTTAGACTCTAGTGGATACTTGCCGTTTTTAAAAGCTGTATAAGATTCATTGTAATGAAAATGTCCAACCATCGATGATACATAATAGCTCATCCAATCCGGTTCATGAGGTATATATTTTGGAATAATTCTACCGCCAAATCCAACACGGTCTGGGTAGTCATTAATATGCTGTAAAATATTTTGAACAAAATCAGGAAAAGCAACAGCGTCATCATCCATAAAACAAAGCCATTGACCCTTAGCTATTTTTGAGCCTGTGTTACGTGCATAAGACGCTCCCTGCCTTGTTTCTGAAGTAATTGTAAAATTACCAAGTGGGTGGGCTGCTCTCCATTCATTAGCTATTTGCAAACTTTTATCTGACGAATTATTGTCTACAAAAATCACTTCAAAATCCTGCAAACTTGCATTACCCTCATATAAGCTAGAGAGTGCGCCAGTTATATAACCCGCTCTATTATAACTACAAATAATAATAGAAAGCATTATACTTTATTTGATTTGGATCTTACATAAAAAACAATCGATCCGATGGCTAGAAGCCATACTAGGCTTACAGCTACAAGACCTAGTTTATTTGCAAGTATGACCTCTGTTGGTTCAAACCTAAAAGTGATTGTATGCGCACCTGCTGGTACTTCGATGGTACGTAATACATAATTACATTTATAAATAGGTGTTTCTTTATCGTCAATAAATGCTTTCCATCCATAAGGGTAGTATACTTCACTAAATACAGCTAATTGTTTTGAACTTGCATTACTAGCATATTCCATTTGATCGTTTTGTTTACGAACAAGCTTAATACTTGCCAAACTATCTTTTGTATATGCTGTATCTAATTTCCAGTGTTGTTTTTCGGCAATAGCAAGTGAAGCTGGATCAAAACTTGTAATGGCTTTCATTACAGCTGCAGCATCAGCTTGTAGAGACACGCGCTCAACAAACCAAGCATTACCCAGTGCATCCGGATTGGCAATGGTATCTTTTGACAAATCCCCCTGAATAAAATACTTGGTATTTAACATATTAGCTGTAGGCATACAATTGGGGAAATTGTACCACTGATTTTCAATAAGGTCTTGATAAATGCTCAGTTTAGCAGGATGGTATCCACCAACACTATGATGGAAGTATGAGTTAAGAGCACCTGAATTAAATGCTCCATTAATGCCTCCGCGTAAATCAAGTACACGGTAGTAACTCGTGTCTTTTAAAATGGCCGCATCGGAAGGGGTTGGGTTAAAATTAGCTTCGGCCTCTACTGCATCTGAAAAATTAGACTCATTGAAATATTGTAAGTCTACTTTAAATAAGTCAAATAGTGATACAAAACCAATAGCTATCACAAAAATATGTAGCGATAAAAACTTCTTATAGTATAAAAATATAGCCACAAATAAAACCGCTGCTAGTCCAAGTGATTTAAACAAATCTGAAGAAAACATGGCTTGTCTGTCAGCCGCTAAACCATCCACTAAACTAGCAACTGGTGCTTCAAATGCAGCGCGTTGGTTGGCATCCGGAATTTTTTGTACTTGTTGAATTAAATCAGCCTCGGTGGTACTTTTAAAGTTTTGCGTCGCATAAAAATAAAAAGCCACTAAAAATAAACCGGCCGTAATAAATAAAGCAGGTTTTATCTTTTGTAAAAATGTTTCTTTATTGTCTGCAAATTTGTTAGCAATTTCTTGTGCACTCAAAATGGCCATCATGCCTAATAATAAAGTAGGAATCACCATAATCATACTTGGTGCTCTAAACTTATTGTAAAAAGGTAAATGGTCTAACATAAACACGTTAAAGCTTTCGAAGTACAAGCCATAAGAAAGTAATAGAGATAGTATTACAGCACCGCCAATCCAAAAACGGTGGTTGATATTCTTAAACCCAAAACCAATAAGGGCTAATAAGCCAAATAAGAATCCAATATATGGAGGGCCGGCTGTGTAGCCAATACCGCCCCAGTAAAAACGAATATATCCTTGTAATTGTTGTGCAACTTCTTGCGGCATGCTTTGAAGTGCTTCTATAGCTTTAGAACCAGCTGGATCAATATTATTTGGGTCACTACCGCCACCGTAAACATTAGGGAATAAAAGTGTAAGCGGTTCTGCTTTTAGCATACTATAGTCTAATGCATAGGCTTTACTTAACCCTTCGGTAGATTTTGTGCCATCCGCTTTTGCAAGTACAGATCCACCTCTAATGGAGGCTTTACCATAATTATAGGTACTAAAAAGCATTGGGGCATTACTTAAAATGCCAAGTAGTATTACAATAGCAGCTCCTGCAAAGCATTGTAAAATTGATTTGTACGTTTTAGCCTTAATCCAAAGAATTAAATAATACACCGAAATAAATCCAGCAATAATAAAAGTGTAGTATGCAATTTGAAGGTGGTTACAACCAAATAGTTCGGTACTTGCGATGGCTAGTAATAGAAGTCCTATAATAAATTTTCGTTCGTATACAAGTATTAAAGAGCCAATAAAAAATGGCATGTAGGCAATGGCGTGTAATTTGGTAATATGACCAACAATTGCAATAATAGGGTTGTAGGTTGCAAACCCATATCCAAGTGCTCCAACAATGCCAATTAAAAAATGAACCCCTAATACCTGCGATAAAAAGTAAAACGCTAGGCATGCTAAGAAAAAATAGCCCATGGGTTCAGGTAAGCCCATTTGAAATACCGCGTCTAATTTACCAAGTGAAAATGCAAATGGAATGATACCCGTTATCTGATAGGCGGGCATACCTGCAAACATGCCATTTGTCCAATAAGGAAGTGATCCTGTAGCTTCTTTGCTTTTAAGTGCATCTTGCGCCATCCCTTTCCACTGCACCACATCTGATTGTTGTAATACTTTACCTTGTAAAATGGGTTTACAATATAGTACGGCAACAATTAAAAATATACCAATGGCTATTAAATGCGGAATTATTGATTTCAGGTTCAACTGCTTCATGTATAAGGTTTTTCAGGTGCTACAAACCTAACAAAATTTTACTTTAAAATGCCCTTTCAAGCCTTCAAAGTAAACAACTTACACGTATTTTTAGGGTATTATTCAAATCATGAAGAAATATCATTTTTATTCTAAAATTACATTTATTTGTAATATATTATTTTGTATCTGTTTGTATGTGAGAGGCGTAAAATTGGGAACAGCATCTAATGATATGATTATGCCATTTAGTTCAGCTATTATTATTTTAGGCTGGTTTGTTGCACCAGTGCTCACCTTTATCGAAAACATTTACTTGTTTTGGTTGTTTATACGCAAGCAAGAGTCGGGAATGCCAGCTTGGCGAATAGTGGCCACCGTACTCTTTTTAACTGCTCAAATATTTGTTCATTTTATAATGCCTTCATGATTCATTCAATTCTAAAAGACAAACCCACCAAACTATTTGTAAGTATTGCTGCTTTTTTTGTAGCCAATGCGCTTATAGCAGAATGTATTGGCGGTAAAATATTTTCTCTTGAAAAAGTGTTTGGCATGTCGCCCTCTAATTTTAACATTTTTGGGCAATCTGGTTTAGCTTTTAATTTAACCTGTGGGGTATTATTATGGCCACTTGAATTTATTGTTACAGATATTGTAAACGAATATTACGGCCCAAAAGCAGTTAAACGAATTAGCTACACAGCTGTGGTGTTAATCATTTACGCCTTTATTATGTTTTATGGTGCTATACAAGTTGCGCCCGCCGATTTTTGGATTGGCTCCAAACAAACGGAAGGTATTGATAATATGCAAACTGCTTTTGGGGGCATATTTGGTCAGGGTATGTGGATTATTTTGGGAAGCATTACGGCCTTTTTAGTAAGCCAGCTTATTGATGTTACCGTCTTTCATAAAATCAAAAAACTAACCGGAGAAAAATGGGTATGGCTCAGGGCCACAGGTTCTACGGTTGTATCTCAACTAGTAGATAGTTTTATCGTTTTGTTTATTGCATTTAAAATAGGAAATGGTTGGACTTGGCAATTGGTGCTTGCTATTTGTCTAGTAAATTATGCATATAAATTTACCATGGCCATTGTGTTAACCCCACTTATATATATTATCGAAAAACAAATTGATAATTACCTAGGTCAAGAAACTGCACAAAAAATGAAACGTGCTGCCATGGGCATCGAAAACGAATAGTTTTACAAAGTTTTTAAAAGACTAGCAATAACAATTTTATCGATAGGAAGGCTCATAGCATCTTCAGATAAGGCATTGAGCGGAATCCATCTGGTATGCTCTGCCTGACCATTTTTATCCGCAATTTCTTCTGGTCTAAAATCAAAAGCAGTAGCCCTAGTCTGAAGGGGTTCCAAACTTTTTGGATGTACATAATAGTAAATAGACAGTATTTGATCTCCGGCTCTAAATGCAGAAGGCTGATAAAAGTCTGTGGTATAAATATGATCGCCAACGGTAACATCAAGTCCAGTTTCTTCTTGAAATTCCCTGACTAAACAATCACGAGTACCTTCGCCAAATTCGAGGCCACCACCAGGTAGTTTGGTAAAAAAA
>JAGNTI010000127.1 GCA_017987615.1 Sediminibacterium sp.
GTTTTTCCTTGGTATGGTTTATGAATGTACATAAAAATCCCATACTCTATTGATGCAATTATGTGAGTGGGCCTATCTGCCCATATAAACCATGAGTATCTGAATATCACTCGGATTAACACCACTAATTCTACTGGCTTGGCCTAGTGTGCTCGGTCTAATTTTTTTGAATTTTTGCAAGGCCTCATTGGAGAGGGCGGCAATGCCATCATAATTAAAACTTTCTGGAATAATATGATTTTCCATTTGCAACATGCGCGTTGCAATTTCTTGTTCTTTTTCGATGTAGCGTTCGTACTTGATCTGAATTTCTGCTTGCTCTAATACCTGTGGATGAAAACCCGCGAGTGCTTCTTTTAAGCGGGGCATGGCTGCTGAAAGGCCCACCAGGTCTACGTTTGGACGTAGTAATATTTTTGAAGCTTTTTGTTTTTCGGTAATAGATGCCGAATTAATTTCATTGAAATAGCCTTCAATTTCTGAAGGTTCAATGCTATAGGATGCGAGTAAATTTTTAATGTCGGCAACCGTATTTTTTTTCGTTTCCACGGCGTCCATTCTATCTTGCTTAGCAAGACCCAATTGGTAGCTTAATGGCGTTAAACGAATATCGGCGTTGTCTTGTCTTAAGAGGGTTCTAAACTCGGCGCGAGATGTAAACATACGGTAAGGCTCTTCTGTTCCCTTGCCTACTAAATCATCAATGAGTACACCAATATAAGCTTCGCTTCTTTTTAAAATAACAGGGTCTAATTCGCGCGCCTTTTGGTGCGCGTTAATACCGGCCATTAAACCTTGGCAGGCAGCTTCTTCGTAACCCGTTGTGCCATTTATTTGTCCGGCAAAAAACAGGTTTTCGATGAGCTTGGTTTCTAAAGAATATTTTAATTGTGTAGGTTGAAAATAATCATACTCGATGGCGTAGCCTGGTCTAAAAAAGCGACAATTCTCAAACCCAGGAACACTACGAAGAGCTTCGTACTGAACCTCTTCTGGTAATGATGTAGAAAACCCGTTTACGTATATTTCTACCGTGTTCCAACCCTCTGGCTCAACAAACAACTGGTGTCTGTCTCTATCAGCGAAGCGATTAATTTTATCTTCAATACTTGGGCAGTATCTAGGACCCACGCCTTCAATTCTACCCTGAAACATCGGACTTCTGTCAAATCCTTTTCTTAAAAGATCATGCACCTTTTGGCTGGTATAGGTAATATGGCAACTGCGCTGATCTGCGGCCTTAATGCGTGGCGTGTCTTTATATGAAAAGCCCACAACCTCCTCATCCCCAGCCTGTTCTTCCATTTTTGAATAGTCCAAACTACGTCCATCTACCCTAGGTGGTGTGCCTGTTTTTAGTCGGTCACTTTCCATACCCAGCGCTACCAACTGCTCGGTGATACCTGTAGCAGCTTTTTCTGCTACACGTCCTCCTCCAAATTGTTTTTCACCTATATGGATGATGCCATTTAAAAAGGTTCCCGAAGTAACCACAACGGTTTTAGATCTAATTTCATGTCCTAGTCCTGTAATGACCCCACCCGCTCTATTGTCTTTTATGATTAACCCCTGCACCGTGTCTTGGTAAAAATCTACATTGGGGGTTTCTTCTAGCATCTCTCTCCACTTGGCAGCAAACAACATACGGTCGTTTTGCGCACGCGGGCTCCACATTGCTGGACCCTTGCTCCTATTGAGCATTCGAAACTGAATGGTACTTGCATCTGTAACCAGTCCGGTGTATCCTCCCATTGCATCTATCTCACGCACAATCTGACCCTTGGCAATACCACCAATAGCCGGGTTGCAACTCATTTGGGCAATGGTTTGCATATTCATAGTAACTAGGAGCACTTTACTACCTAGGTTGGCGGCGGCAGCGGCGGCTTCACAACCTGCGTGTCCGGCACCTACAACAATAACATCATAATCTGGAAACATGGATGCAAAGATAATCCAATCAAAAAGAAAACAAGATACTGGGTGGTTAGATTTGAGTGTTTCACGTGGAACAAAAGCCTAAACCTATTCATCAACTCAAAATCACCAGATAAATGTTTCACGTGGAACACCGCAGAAATATTACGCAAATAAATGTGGGGTCGTTCCACGTGGAACCTACTATTTGGTATAACGCTTGAGATATGCATCCTCTTTAGCGCGCATCATCAAAATGTCTGCCTTGCTCTTATCCTTGTAACCACATAAATGTAGGGCACCATGAAAAAGAACCCGAAGCATTTCATTGGTGAAGGTTACACCAAGGGTCTTGGCGTTATCCTTAACTCTGTCTACACTTACATAAACCTCTGCTACAACAGGTGTTCCCTTGTCGTGTAAGCCAAAAGTTATAATATCGGTATAGTAGTCGTGGTTTAAAAACTGCTGATTGATAGACAAGAGGTGTTTATCAGAGCAAAATATATAGTTGATGGTAGCAAGTGGCGTCTTCTCCTTTTTAAATAAGTTTTCAATAAACGCCTTGAGTTCGGTTTTAGCTGGTAAGGTCAGCGCAGCATCAGCCTTTTGGAAATTTACTTTTTGCATGGGTGCAAGTTAAGTTTAACTCCAAATTTCGTAACATTTTCTTTACTGAGGGCGGTACCTTTGCAGCAGCTTAATAAACAATTAGAGTGCATGAAAAAATTATCAGAATTAGAAGCGGGAGAAGTGGGTATCATTCACTCATTTGAAAAAGATGAGCTTTATATAAAATTATTAGAAATGGGTTGTGTGCCCGGCGAGCCCGTAAAAGTGGTTCAAGTAGCACCACTCGGCGATCCCATTTCTATAGAAGTTTCTGGCTATCATTTAAGCCTTCGTTTAAGCGAAGCAGACAATATTATTGTGGCGCCAGCAAACTAAATAGTACACAACTTATTGATTTTCAATATATTAGATGAAAATAGGCTTATATTTTGGTTCTTTTAATCCGGTTCACCACGGTCATTTAATGATCGCGAGTCATGTCGTGAATAGAACCGAAATACAGCAAGTATGGTTTGTGGTATCTCCGCAAAATCCATTTAAAACAGCCGGATCTCTTTTAAACGAATACGACAGGCTTCACCTTGTAAATCTCGCCATAGAAAACGACGAAACAAGACTTAGGGCTTCTGATGTAGAATTTAAATTACCGCGCCCCTCTTATACAATCGACACACTTATATATTTAGAAGAAAAATATCCGCAACACGAATTTTCTATCATTATGGGAAGCGATGGATTTATAAATATTCCACGCTGGAAAAACGCTGAGGTTCTTTTAAAGAAATATGCCATCTATGTGTATATACGCCCAGGTTATGAAATCACTGATTCACATGGTGCCAACCTTACTATTTTAAAAGCCCCTCTTTTAAATATTTCCGCAACAGAAATTAGAGAAAATATTAAGGATCAAAAAACAATACGTTATTTGGTTCCCGAAAATGTTAGAAAAGAAATTGAAGACCATAACTATTACAAATAAAAAAAGCCTCGCTAAAATCTAGCGAGGCTTTTTAATATCATCTTAAATTCTACTAATAGAAAGTAGAACGGTTGTCTTTAATTTTTGCGGATTTTTTAATCGCTTCAAAACCTCTAAAAACATTAGATTGTACAGCTTGTAATAGTGATGCTTGTAAAGCAGCCGCATCTTGCATAACCGCAGCAGCACCAATAGTTTCAGGCTTCACAGCAAATACACCAGCAGCACCTTCGATGGCTGGAGTGCTTTTACCAATGAGTGCTTTATTAAATGCAGCACCCACTACTTTTGGTTCTGCTCCAACACCCGGTACAAATGGAGAAGCGAAACTTAAGCTATCTACACGTTGTGCAGGGAAACCAGAACTCTTCACAAAATCTTCAAGTGAAGATCCTGTAAATTTAGAAGCTATAATTTGCTTTGCTTTTAATTCATTTCTAACAAGACCTTCTACAAGTGGTTTTGCCTCAGTAACTCCCATGGTTCCTTTTTCACCAATTGAAGTAATCATAGCAACAACATACGCATCACCAATTTGAGTAGGTTCAGATATCGTACCTACTTTATTTTCATACACCCAACGTACTGTTTCTCTGCTCTTTCCTAAACCGGTAATGGTGAAATCATTTTTCTTGATGTCAACACCGTTTAAAATTTGCAAATTATTTTTAAGCGCATTTTGCTCAAATTCTTTTTGAGACTTACTGCTTGCTACAAAAGAAGCTGCTGCTGTTGAAGCCGCTGTTTCAGTTTCGCCACTTGCAACTACTGCTTTAGATAAGTAGGCAATTTTATATGCAGGCGCAAAATTCTTTTGATCTAATACTTCAGTGTAGTGATATCCAAATTCAGATTTTACTACATCTTTGGTACCTTTTGGTTTATCAAAAGAAAAATCATTAAAAGCACCTACCATTTGACCTTGAGCAAAATAATCATACACACCACCTTTTGCTTTACTTCCCTGATCATCAGAATATTTTTGAACAAGTGCATTAAAGTCTGCACCGCCAGCTACTGCTAGTTTAATTGAATCTGCTAATTTTTTAGCAAGGCTGTC
>JAGNTI010000013.1 GCA_017987615.1 Sediminibacterium sp.
ATGCGTAGTTATTTAAGCAGTCAGCAAATAGATAGTTTTCATGTTTATTTACATGATACAGGAAAACATGCGCACATTGTAATAATAGAATATTTTTCATCTGCCACAGATGAATATGAAGACTATTTAATGCTTCGAGAAAAAATTAATATGGCACTGATTGAACTACTAGAATCCCACAAAATTGAACTTGCGGCATCTAGTACGGATATAGTGGTGAAGCAATCTTAAGTCCTACAAAAGCAGTCGCAAGCGGTATATTAGTTTAGCCCAGCTTTTAATTCCAGTAAAAAAGTTTTAAACTTTGTTAAGCTTTGAACGAGCTGCGCCTGTGTATCGGCTTGCGATTTATTTTGTTTCAAATAGGTTCTTGCACCTTCTATCGAATACTTTTTTTGGCGTAATAGAAAATAAATGATTTGTAAATTTTTGATATCTTCTACTCTAAATAAACGGTCGCCTTTTCTTGTTTTGCGCGGCTTTAAAATATCAAATTCATTTTCCCAATACCGCAGTAAAGAAGTGTTTACTTTAAACCAACTTGCTACTTCGCTGATGGTGTAATATAATTTTTGAGACAATACTTTCTCGTCCGGAATTTCTATTAAATCTATTTCGGTATCTATCTCAGAGTAGGATTTGCGTCCTCTTTTGCCAGCAATCTTTTCAATGGTGATGCGGGGCTGTCTAGGTCTTTCTACATATTCAGGTTCATCATTGGTAAACTTCGCCGCCACTGGTTCAACAAAACTTGTTTCAGATTCATATGCTTCTACCGGAGTAGTCTCTATAACAACCGGTGCGGGAGCGCTTACAAAAGCCGCAGGCACAACCGGAGCCGGCGTTTCCACAAGTGAAACCGGTTCAGGTAATGGCTTGGTCTTGGCTTTCTTTTTTTCTTTAGGCACACCAATGTCTTGTGCTGGGCCGCCAAATAAATCTAACTGTTGCAGTTTAGGTTGCATGTTGTAAAAGTATGATAAGTATTTAGCCTCTTGACACGCTAATGTGCCTCCGTGGAAAAGATGTAAGTATCTTTGCAATTCATGAAAATAGCAGTCACTTTAGTGGGTATCAGAGATACCAATTTTTCAAGCATCGGTCGTTTCATTTGGAAATGGCTGGAGGGCGAAATTCATGCGCATCCCGAGCATCAATTTATATTACTATCTGACACCGCACAACCTACTAGTTTTGTAGGCGCACCTAATTGCAGTTGGATCAAAACAAAATATGACCGAACAAGTTTTGTGTCAGAAAAAATCTGGTATGAAGTTACGGCACCCAAACTGCTTAATCCTCTACAATCCTCTCTGTGGTTGCAATTGAGCGGTAGGTATTCTGCGCGTACTAGCATCCCTCAAATATGTTTGTTTGAAGGAAACCTATCCAAATTTGAGCGTTATTTTTTTAAAAGCTCGGTTCAAAAGGTAAAGCAGTGGCTTGTTGTAGATACTTTGGCGGCGCATCAATTGGAGGAACAATTTGGCATTCAAAATGAAAGAATTGCAAGGGTTTCTATTGCACCTTCTTCTGAAATTTATCCGATTGATTATAATTTACAGCAGATGTACAAGGGTACACATGCTGGCGGTACCGAATACTTTTTAGCGCTGGCGCAGGAAAATGCAAGTAGTATTGAGCTATTGCAGGGTTTTTCACTTTTTAAAAAGTGGCAGCATAGCAATATGAAACTCTTGTTAGTGCCCGCAAATGGCCTACAGCGTTCATTTTTAGAAGAAAAATTACGCACCTATAAGTATAGGGCCGATGTGGTGGTGGTTCCTGCGGGCCTTACGGTGCATAATTGGTATCAGCTTCTTTCAAGTGCATACGCTACCGTTTTATTAGATGAACGTCCGGCCGCTTATTTAGTAGCATTAGAGGCTGCAAAAGCAGGGGTATCGGTTATAGCATCAGCGGCATTTGCATCAACGGTGCGCATGCAGGAGATGGTTACAACGTACCCTGAGGCAACACCTACAGGCATTGCAGAAGCCCTTTTGCTAGTGTATAAAAATGAAAAAATTAAAGGTGAGCGCACTCAAAACGGGCTATTATTCTTACAAAATATTCATTTCAATCAACCCCTTTCTTTATTTAAAGAGATATAGCTATAGCAATAACATGCTTTAGGCTTATTTTTGCAAAAACTTAGTACATGACGCGTCAATCTAATATTAATATTGAAGTTCATTTAGATGAAAACAAAGTGCCACAGGATATCAAGTGGAATGCATCGGACAGCACGGCTGATATGGCACAATCAGCAAGAGCTATGATGCTTGCATTTTGGGATGCAGCAGACAAATCTGCACTCCGCATTGATTTGTGGACCAAAGACATGATGGTTGATGAAATGGCTGATTTTTACTACCAAACCTTGATGGGTATGGCAGATACTTTTATTAGAGCCACTCAAGATCAGGCACTCGCTAATGAAATGAAAGATTTTGCTAAATCTTTTTACAAGAAATTTAGAGACAGTCAAATTCAAAAAAATAAATAATTACCCTACTATGGCAACTTTAGAAGAACAAGTAATGGCGCAAATGAAAGACGCTATGAAATCAAAAGACGAAGCGTTATTAAGAGGACTACGCGCCATTAAGGCAGAAATCATAAAAGCAAAAACAGATCCAGGTGCTGGAGGTTCTATAACGGCAGAAGTAGAACTCAAACTTTTACAAAAATTAGTAAAATCAAGAAAAGATTCACTTACTATTTACCAAGAGCAAAATAGAGCAGACTTAGCACAAAAAGAAATCGAAGAAATTGCCGTTATTGAAAAGTTTTTGCCTGCACAACTTGATGAAGCAGCGATTAAAGAAGCGGTAGCGCAAATCATTGCAACCGTTGGTGCAACAGGGCCGCAGGATTTAGGGAAAGTGATGGGCGTGGCATCAAAGCAACTAGCTGGACAAGCAGATGGTAAAGCAGTTGCCGCTGCAGTTAAAGCAGCGCTGGGTTAAATGTTGTAGCTTCAATTAACGCAAAAAAAGAAAACGTGGTACTAGATATTATTTGTGCAATCATTTTGATAGGAGCCCTTTTTAAAGGCTACACAAAGGGTTTTATTATTGCTTTATTTTCCTTTGCAGCCCTACTTATTGGGTTAACTGCTGCTACTAAACTTTCTGCAGTTGTTGCTTCTAAAATTGGACATGACACGGGTATAACGGCAAGTTGGCTTCCATTTGTATCGTTTTTAATTATCATGATAGCAGTAACACTTATTGTTCGTTTGGTGGCTGGTATGATTCAAAAAGCCGCCGAATTTGTGCTCCTTGGATGGGCCAATAAACTTGCAGGTATCCTACTTTTTGGAGCTATTTATATGACTATTTGGAGTGTCGTTCTTTTTTATGGCGACAAACTTCATTTAATTACCGAAACGACAAAGGCAGCTTCTAAAACCTATAGCTATATTGCTCCTTGGGGACCTAAAGTATTAGATACAATTGGTCAGGTTATCCCAGTATTTAAGGATATGTTTACCAGTTTAGGTGAACATTTTGAAAGCCTTGGTAAACAGGTACAGTAAGTATATTATAATTCTTGGTTATTTAATGCCGTGATTCCTACTAAAATCATTATTTTAGCCCTGTTCTATATACCTACACATGAATTACGAAATTAAAGTTCAAGATAAAATTAGTTACATCGAAGAAGGTACCGGAGAACCCTTGCTTTTACTGCATGGACTCTTTGGCGCACTCAGTAACTTCGAACATTTAATTGAGCATTTCAGACACCGCAATAAAGTAATCGTTCCTATTTTACCGCTTTTTGATTTAGATATTTTTCATACAACGGTAAATGGCTTAGAAAAAATAGTCCATAATTTTATAGAAGCAAAAGGGTATACGGGTATTCACCTACTTGGTAATTCGCTAGGCGGACATGTTGGACTTGTTCACGTACTCAAGCATCCCCAAAAAATTAAGTCACTTACTTTAACAGGTAGTAGTGGGTTATTTGAAAAAGCAATGGGCGATAGTTATCCAAAAAGAGGAGACTACGATTACATAAAAAATAAAACGGAACAAACTTTTTACGACCCTGCTGTAGCCACCAAAGAGCTGGTAGACGAAGTATTTGAAATCACAAGAAATAGAATCAAAGTGATTAAAATATTAGCACTCGCAAAAAGTGCAATCAGAAGTAATTTAGGTCCCGAGTTAAGTCAAATACAACAGCCTACACTTTTAATTTGGGGCAATAATGATATTGTTACACCTCCATATGTGGGTGAAGAATTTCACAAACTCATCCCAAATAGCACCCTTCATTTTGTAGACAAATGTGGACACGCACCAATGATGGAAGTGCCTACCGAGTTCAATCAAATTTTAGAAGCATTTTTGAATAAGCTCAGCCATGCTAGCAGCACAACTCATTAATACTAGTTTTCCATCTGTTCATTTATTGGATAAAGCATCTTTTGCGCTCCAATTGATGGAGGATTACGACATGCAACATTTGTGTGTTGTAACAGATGAAAAATTTGTTGGTATCATAGATAAAAATGCCCTACTCGATACTGATGAAACAGCTGTCATTGCTACTTTACAAGATGAATTTATTATGGCATCTGTGCACGCCGATGCGCATTTTTTAGCCGGCGCCAAACTATTATCACTCCATGAATTAAGTATGTTGCCTGTTGTTTCAGCCACTGCAGATTTACTCGGCGTTATCACGGCAAAGCAAATGTTGGCGCATCTTACGAGTTATGTAGGTGCAGATAATAAAGGAGGCGTTATTGTATTAGAGATGGAAAGAAGACAATATTCTTTTGGAGAAATTGTACGTCTTATTGAAACCAATGATGCATATGTTACACAGCTTAATACCGCTTCAGATCCGCAAACGGGTATGCTACTCGTAACCATACAAATAAACCGCATTGAAGTATCTACGATTGTAGCAACATTTCAGCGTTATGATTACAGCGTAAAATATTATTTTGGCGAAGAGAATTATCAAAACGAGTTGAAAGAAAATTACAATCATTTACTTTCATACCTCAATATGTAGGTGTTAACGCTTCATTATATGCGCCTACTTTTTTTCATCTTCATTCTAAGTTTATCTCTTACTAGTTTGGCGCAACAAAAAATGCTTGTTGCAGGTATTGATATTACGGGTAATTCAAAAACAAAAGACTACATTATTTTAAGGGAACTTCCATTTGTAAAAGGAGATTCACTTGAAGCAAAACAGTTAGCACCCGCAATCATTCAGGCAAAGCAATTACTGATGAACACGCAACTATTTGTAGATGTGCAAATAGATACCCTTGCAAATGATGGCCAGTGGCAAATTCGTATTCAAGTAAAGGAAAGATGGTACCTGTTACCGCTTCCTTATTTTAGACTCGTTGATCGAAATTTTAATCAGTGGTGGGTGGATCAAAATAGAAGTTTAGACCGTGTTAATTATGGGATGAAATTCATACAAAACAATGTGTCTGGCCGAAATGATAATTTAAATGTATGGTTGATAACTGGCTACAACAGGCAGTTTTCGGCGCGGTACACCATTCCTTTTATTGATAAAAAACTCACCAAAGGTTTTAGTGTAGGATTTTTACATGCCACACAAAAAGAATTGAATATTGCCACCGCAGGCAATAAGCAGGTGTTTTTGAGGCATAGTTCAGATGCTAGAAAAACATGGCGTATCGATGCGTCTTATTCTTATAGACCTGACCGGTTTAAACGTACAACCATCCGCCTAAGTTATTTTAATGAAACAATTGCTGATACCATTTTAAAAGTTCAAAAAAATTATTATCCAGGTCAAACAAACCGTCAAGCAGCCCTTGATATCAGTTACCGTTATCAGTATATCAATGTTTCAAATATTACCTACCCAACGTCAGGTTATTATTCCGACTTGTTTTTGTTGAAACGAGTGGCATCTCGGGCGCAATCCATTTTTCAAATAAGTGCTAGACAGTTGTATGCAAAAAAGCTAAGCACTAAAAGTTTTTTATTACTCGATGCAACTGCTGCTTATAAATCACCTATCGATTCTGTTTTTTCAAATAGTAGACTTATTGGATATGGAGGTATGCAGTTAAGAGGGCTCGAATATTATGTGGTGGATGGAACGGCAGGGATTGTTTCTAGAAATGCGTTTCATTTTAATGTAAAAAATTTCACCCTCACAAATCCGGTACCGATAAAAAACCATGAAAAAATACCTATCAGGCTCTATTTAAAATTGTTTGCCGATGCTGGATATGCTTATCATAAATACGCCGGGCGCTCTAACAGCTTAAGTAATACACTGTTGTACACTTATGGAGCAGGTATTGACCTTGTAAGCGTATACGATTTTGTGTTTCGTGTAGAATATAGCCGCAATCAGCTAGGGCGGGAAGGCTTATATTTGCAGGGCGAATTTAATTTTTGATGTTTTTGATTTGAATATAGGCTCATGAAAATTGCAATTTATAGTAGAGGTTTAGACTTGGCAACACCCAACCCGTTGGCTATACTGCTAGAGGCATTAGCCCCGCATGATGTTGAAATTCATGTCTTTCATCAACTACTCATGCACGCCGATTTACCATCACAATTAGCAGCTAATCTTATACCATTTAAAGTGTCTTCAGATTTGGATGGCACAATCGATTGTCTCATTAGTTTAGGAGGAGACGGAACGATGCTTGACGCAGTAACACTCGTAAAAGATTCTGGCATTCCCATTTTAGGTATCAATTTTGGTAGACTCGGATTTTTAGCAAGCATTAGCCCCGATGCACTACAAAGCGCGGTAGAAGCGATTGTGAATAGAACTTTTGTAGTGGATAAACGTGCACTTATTCATCTAGATTCCAACGAAGGACTTTTTGGTGATACACCATTTGCACTGAATGAGTTTGCTATTCACAAACGAGATATTTCTCCAATGATTAAAATTCATACCTACATCAATGGAGAATTTTTAAATACCTATTGGGCAGATGGACTGATTGTATCTACGCCTACAGGATCTACAGGTTATAGCATGAGTTGCAATGGACCCATATTATTTCCGGACGCAGCAAGTTTTGTAATTACACCTGTTGCTCCACACAATTTAAATGTACGTCCCATAGTTATCCCAGACACCAACGTGGTATCATTTGAAATTGAAGGAAGGGCAGATCAATTTATTTGTGCACTTGACGCACGTAAAGAAATCGTTGATAAAACAGTGCAATTGGCCATTAGAAAAGAGCAGTTTTGCGTAAATCTTGTCCGATTAAACGAAAATAGTTTCTTGTCTACGCTTAGATCTAAGCTTACTTGGGGCCTCGATAAAAGAAATTAACATTTTTGGTATTTATTTTTGTTGCTACTTTACAATAAGTAAGCGGGTGCACATGGTTAAACATTTTATTTTAATACTCATTTTTGGCTGCGGTATTTTTACCGCAAATGCACAGCTTATGCAAAGTTTTGTGCATCAAGGTGAGTTTGGTATTGGAGCTGGTGCCGCACATTATTTTGGAGATTTAAACCCTACCGCTGCAGTTAATAGGCCCAAAGCCAATGCAGGTATTTTTTTTAGAAAGCAGTTTAACAATTATATGAGCGTTAGGCTCAGTGGCGAGTACGCGCTGCTTGGTTATTCTGATCAGTATAGTAACAATGCCACGCAGTTAAGGCGTAACTTAAGTTTTAACAGCCATGTTTGGGAGGCAGCGGTTTCATTCGATTTTAATTTTTTTACATTCCAACCAGGTTTCGAAGACTTTAGGTTTACCCCTTATATCGGGGTGGGTGTTGGCGCTTTTTCTTATGATCCCTATGCGTTTTTAGGCAATCAAAAATATTTTTTAAGACCACTTGGTACAGAAGGACAGGGGTCTTCGGCGTATCCGGCCTTTAAAACCTATGCACCCATTGCCGTTTCGGTGCCACTTACTTTAGGTGTTAAGTATGCCTTAAGTGAGCAGTTCAATGTTTTTGCGGAACTCATGTACCGCTTTACCAATACCGATTATCTCGACGATGTGAGTGGGGTATATGCGCCAGACGCTTTTCCTACACTCCCCGATGGGTCACCATCACCTGCTTTTTTGCTGCAAGACCGCAGTTACGAAACGGGTAATCCCATAGGCGTTAAGGGTCGACAAAGGGGCAATACGCTACAAACAGACGTTTTTGCAGGTCTCAAACTGGGGATTTCCTTCAATTTACAAACCTACAAGTGTCCAAAGCCTGTCCAATAAGCCGTTTTGGCTATAATTAGGCAAAGTATTCAGCGCAAACCTCTGTTTTTTCGTTAATTTTGCAGCCTATAAACCCTTTTTTAAAGCATGCAGGAAGACCTTAAGCCTCAAATCGATCTCAGTCGTTTACCAGAACATGTTGCTATCATTATGGATGGTAATGGACGTTGGGCAGAAGAGAAAGGGGAAGACCGTTTGTTTGGTCATTTTCATGGCGTAGAAAGTGTAAGAAACATCGTGGAAGGTGCTGCAGAACTCGGTATTGGTTACTTAACACTCTATGCTTTTAGCACCGAAAATTGGGACCGACCAGCTAATGAAGTAGCTGGACTTATGAGTTTACTGGTGGACACTATCCGAAAAGAAGTTCCTACATTAAATAAAAACAATATTCGTTTGCAAGTAATTGGGGACAGACAAATGCTTCCTGATTTTGCACAAAAAGAACTTGAAGAAGCCCTTGAATTAACGGCTGCCAATACCGGATTAACACTCATTATGGCGCTTAGCTATAGTAGTAGATGGGAAATTGCAAGTGCGGTCAAGCAAATAGCCATCGACGTTCAGTCTGGCAGTTTGGATCCACAGCAAATTACCCAGGATACCATCTCAGATTATTTGTGTACCAAAGGTATTCCGGATCCGGCCCTTGTAATCAGAACCAGTGGTGAGTTTCGTATAAGCAATTTCTTATTGTATCAACTTGCTTATGCAGAGCTCTATTTTACCCCTATATTGTGGCCAGATTTTAGAAAGCCTCATTTATATCAAGCAATTGTTGATTTTCAACAAAGAGAACGTAGGTTTGGTAAAACTGGCAAACAAATTCAACAAGAAGAAAAGGTGTAAACACCATATATATAATATAATTATTTAATAAGTATAGCGATTTAACAAAGACTTTTCATTATTCCCGTTAAATTGCTCCGCTTATAAGAACCAAAATTGACGAAATCTGCTGTGGTGAAAGATCAGCCAGCGATATAACAAATAGAAAAAGATGCAGAAAGTGTACAAATTATTAATGTTGGCAATCGTTTTATCGCTTGCAAGTACTGCCTCAAGTGCGCAAGAAAAAAAGGATACGGTTATTACCAATGTTGATGCGGATCTTATCAATATTTACAATCAAAAAACACCCAAGAAATATAAAATCAGTGCTATTAAAGTTACCGGTAATAGCTTTTTTGATGAAAACCTTTTGATCTCTATTGCCAATGTGAATGTTGGAGACGAAATTGTAATTCCAGGTGGCGATTTATTTTCTAAGGCTATTACAAAATTATGGGCGCAAAACTATTTCTCTGACGTAGAAATTTTTATTACCAAACTCGAAGATAAAAATATTGAAATTGAAATTGCGGTAACTGAACGTGCGCGTTTGTCTAACTTTTTATTTAAAGGAGTTAGTAAAAGTGACGGAGAAGATTTAACCGGTAAAACTGGTCTTGTTCGAAATCGTGTGATAACCGAAAACATGAAAATTTCTGCGGTAGAAGCTATTAAAAAGTTTTATGCCGAAAAAGGTTTTCAAAGCGCACAGGTAAAAATTGTTGAAAAGGGCGATACCACCTACGAAAACACATTGGTACTTGATTTTGTAATTGATAAAGGACCTAAAGTACGTATCAACAATATCAATTTTGGTGGTAATACCGTTGAATCAGGACTCTTAAAAAAGAAATTAAAAGAAATCCACGAAAAATCTAGACTTACTTTATTCCCTGTATTTGATGAGCCTAAAATTGTGAAAATACAGCGTTATAGTTTTGAGCAATACATGAAAGAAAAAGGGTTTTTGACATTTACAAAAACCAAAAAAGTACTTGATCCTTACGCACGTATTAAATTTTCTGGCGCCAAGTTTGACACTAAAAAATACGAAGAAGACAAAGACAATATTTTAGATTATTACAACTCACTTGGTTATAGAGATGCAACCATTGTAAACGATACTGTTTATTACAATGGAAATGGACATATCAATATCGACATTAAAGTAAGTGAAGGTCGCCGTTATTATTTTGGTAACATCACTTGGAGAGGAAATACAAAATATTCAGATTCTATTTTAACTGCCATTTTAGGTATTCGTAAAGGTGACATTTACAACTTAGAAACCCTGAATAAAAAACTAGGTAAATCTGCAGCTGCAGAAGGTGGCGATATCAGTGGTATTTATCAAGATGATGGTTATTTGTTTTTTAATACCGATCCAGTTGAAACAGCGGTATACAATGATACCATCGATTACGAAATCAGAATCATTGAGGGTCCACAAGCGACCATTAAAAATATTAGAATCTTTGGTAACGACCGTACCAAAGAACACGTAATTAGAAGAGAGCTAAGAACCATTCCGGGTGAAAAGTTTAGTAGAACCGATTTAATGCGTTCACAACGTGAAATTGCACAGCTCAATTATTTCAACCAAGAAAAAATTGGCATCGACCCAAGACCTAATCCAGATGATGGAACCGTAGATATCAATTACACGGTTGAAGAAAAATCGAGTGATCAATTAGAATTGAGCGCAGGTTGGGGTGGATTTATTGGACTTACCGGTACCCTTGGTATTTCTTTCAATAACTTTTCGGTAAGAAATATTTGGAAGAAGCAAGCATGGGATCCACTTCCAATGGGAGAAGGGCAAAAATTAAGTTTGCGTGTTCAAAGTAATGGTAAAGCATTCCGTTCTTATAACTTCTCTTTCACCGAGCCTTGGTTTGGTGGTAAAAAAAGAAATGCATTAACGCTGAGTGTATTCAATACCAAATTTGGCCAAACATATGACCCTATTACAGGTATGTTTGATCCAAATGCCGCTGACTCTAAATACATTTCTACCACCGGTGCTACTGTTAGTTTGGCAAAACAATTAAAATGGCCCGACGACTTTTTCTCACTTTCTATTGGATTAAACTATACGCGTTACAAGCTTAGTGATTATGCCATTGATCCAAGAAATTTACCTGGATTTGACAATGGTGTTGTAAACAACGTGAACCTAAAAATTGCATTACAACGTTCATCTATTGATCAGCCGTTGTATCCAAAAAGTGGTTCTACATTTTTATTTAGTGTACAAGCCACACCACCTTATTCTTTATTTAATAAAAATATCCAAACAAGCGCCAACCCTTACAAGTGGATTGAATACCACAAGTGGCGTATGAATGGCGAGTGGTTTGTGCCGCTAGGTAAGCCACACGGCGAAGACCGTAACAAACAGTTTGTTATTAGAGTTGCTGCTAAATTTGGTTTCTTGGGTAGATTCAATAAAGATTTAGGCATGTCTCCTTTCGAAAGATTCCAGGTAGGTGACGCGGGTTTGAGCAATCAGTTTGCACTTTTAGGATTTGACATTATTGCACATAGAGGTTATCCAGTGTACGAAAATTCTAATCCAAAAATCAATCCAGATCAACAAAGAGCTAGTCAGTATTTTACCATATTTAATAAGTATAGTGCAGAACTTAGGTATCCGCTTAGTTTAAATCCAAGTAGTACTATTTATGCGCTAGGTTTTTATGAAGCAGCAAACGGATGGTATAATATGAAAGATTACAATCCATTTAAACTTCGTAGATCTGTTGGTTTAGGAATGCGTTTCTTCTTACCAATGTTTGGTCTTTTAGGATTTGATTATGGTGTTGGGCTTGACAGGTATACACCAAATGGATCCATGAAGGATGCGGCAAGATTTACCTTTATGTTAGGTTTTGAACCAGAATAATATTTAAATTAGAAGCATGAAAAAGTTATTATTTGTGGCTTTGATGGTACTTGGTACTGCCATGAGCGTGAAAGCGCAACAGCGTTATGCTGTTATCGATACAAAGTATATTCTGGAGCGTATTCCAGCCTATAAAGAAGCCGATGCCAAGCTAAAACTGATTGGTGAGCAGTGGCAGAAGGAAATTGATGACTTACAAGTACAGCTCGACAAAATGTATAAAAACTATGAGTCTGAGCAGTTTATGCTAACAGAAGCCCTTAAAAAGAAGCGTGAAGACGAGCTTTTTGAAAAGGAAAAGCAGGTACGTGATCTTCAAAAAAAGCGTTTTGGTTATGAAGGCGATCTTTTTAAAGAACGTCAGCGCTTAATTAAGCCGGTTCAGGATAAAGTATACGATGCCATTCAAAAAATAGCAACCAGCCGTTCTTATGACTTCGTACTCGATAAAAGTGAAGGAATAACCATTATATTTGCCGACCCGAAACTTGATAAAAGCGATGATGTGCTTAAAGAGTTAGGGATTAAATAAAAACACAAAAAGTTTAAATAAACAGTTCTAACAAAAATTCAAACACTCTCTACAATGAAGAAATTATTATTTGTTTGTGTGGTTTTAGCAGCCAGCTTACTATTCTCAAATAGCACAAACGCGCAGGTTAAAATTGGTTACTTTGATGAGCAAAGCTTATTAAGCCTGTTTCCAGATATTCAAAAAATTGATACTGTAATCAACAATTTCGTTAAAGATTCTTTGAATCCTGAATATGCTTACACAGTGCAAGATTACCAACGTAGAGACTCTCTTTTCAAAAAAGATTCAGCTACAATGCCTGCTAAAGCAAGAGAATTAGCTTTATCTGATTTAAACCGTTTAGGTTACAAATTAGCAAACTGGCAGCAGTATGCACAAGAAATGCAAAATGGCAAAATGGAGCAGGCGCTTTTACCTTACAGACAAAAGATGGTAACTGCTTTACAACAAATCGTTGCTGAACAAAAGTATACGATGGTGTTAAAGACAGAAACATTGTCTCCATACATGCAACCTAATATTTTAGATAACTTAACCATCCGTGTAGCGATGAAGTTAAACCTTGGATTACCACAAGAAATTATGGATGCTTGGAAACAAGCTGGTGGTGTAGTTCCTGGTGCACCTGCTAAAACAGCAGCGCCTGCTAAAAAAGGATAATACAGCCTTTATAAACTATTTATAAAAGAACCCCGTCTTATAAAGGCGGGGTTCTTATTTTTGTGTATGCAAACAAAAAAGCCAATCGGTGTATTTGATAGTGGTTATGGTGGTTTAACCATCCTTAAAGAATTGCAACTCGCACTTCCCACGCATGATTTTATATACCTCGGTGATAATGCGCGTGCGCCTTACGGCCCACGGTCTTATGAAACCGTATATCAGTATACTTTAGAAGCGGTAGATTGGTTGTTTGATAAAGGTTGTGATCTGGTTATTTTGGCTTGTAATACCGCTTCTGCAAAAGCATTAAGAACCATTCAACAAAAAGACCTTGCCAGCCGTGGCAGTCATAAAAGAGTGCTAGGCGTTATCAGGCCTACCACCGAAGTGCTGGGTCAATTTTCTACCACAAATGAGGTGGGCATTGTGGGTACCAAGGGTACTGTCGAAAGCGAAAGTTACCCCACAGAAATCGCTAAATTTTTTCCGAACGTAAAAGTATACCAGCAGGCTTGCCCTATGTGGGTACCCATCATTGAAAATAGGGCTTACGAAACGCAGGGAGCCCGCTTTTTTGTAGAACAAGACTTACATGCCCTTTTTGCAAAATCGGGCGCTATAGATACTTTACTTCTTGGCTGCACGCATTACCCCTTATTATTAGATACCATTGAGTCACTCGTACCTAAAGGGGTTACCGTGCTTACGCAGGGTGCTATTGTGGCTAAAAGCCTGGTTAATTATTTACAAAGGCACCCAGATATGGATGCGGGTATTACAAAGCAAAGTGACTGTGTTTTTTATACTACCGATGCTACCTCCGATTTTGACGCTCATGCAGCCGACTTTTTGGGCTATTCGGTGCATTCTTTGCCCGCTACGCTTTAAAAATTGACTTTTTTGGGGCTGATTATCAAAGAGTTAAAAAAAATCTTTCTTCCTTTTTTAACTTACACCTACTTTTCCTTACTTTTGCCGTCCTTTCACGAGACAGCAGCATGGTGACTGCCGTATATGAAACGAAACAAGATTTAAGGGTTAGTTAAAAAACGCAAGTTATGAAACGTACATTTCAACCGCATAAGCGCCGCCGTAAAACAGTTCACGGATTTCGTAAAAGAATGGAATCTGCTAATGGACGTAAAGTATTGGCAAGCCGTCGTAAAAAAGGCCGCAAGAAACTAACTGTTTCTAGCGAGAAAGGTTTAAAATAAACCGAACAGGAATCCGCTAACACAGTTGTGTTAGTGATCCTCAAGATTTTACAATATAAGTCCTGCTTTTATAAGCAGGACTTTTTTAATTTAGTGTAGTCCCATTTTTAAAATATGGCTGGTACTTTTTCCTATAACAAATTTGAAAAATTAAAAAGCCGCAAACAAATTGAACTCTTGTTTGCCAAAGGAAAAAGTATATCTGCGTTTCCGGTTAAAGTATTTTACTTACCCGTCGAGCATACGCCTGTGCATCCTGTGCAAGTAGGTGTGGGTGTTTCTGCCAGAAATTTTAAAAAAGCAGTAGACCGTAATACTATTAAAAGACGCATGCGTGAAGCCTACCGTTTGCATAAGCTTCCTTTACACGAACATTTAGTGGCGCAACAAAAAAGTGTTGCAGTATTTATTTTGTGGATTGATAAACAAATGCCAACCACTGCGGCACTGCAAGATTTGATGCCGGCAGTCATTGAAAAATTAATCAAACAACTTGGATGAAAATAATTTGGCAAATACTGAGCATCCCATTTATTGGGGTCATTAAATTTTATCAGTACGTGATTTCGCCAGCGCTTGGACCTAAGTGTAGGTTTACGCCAACCTGTTCTCATTACGCAGTAGATGCCCTAAAAAAATACGGATTATTTAAAGGCATGTACCTCTCAATAATCCGTATCAGTAAATGTAGACCGGGTGGAGGTCATGGTTACGACCCCGTTCCGTAAT
>JAGNTI010000128.1 GCA_017987615.1 Sediminibacterium sp.
AAAATATCGCTCGTACCCAGTGTAGTAGTAGCAGATTTATTGGCTGTATTTTCTTTTAGATCAAGATCAGATTGACTTACGGTATTTGACAACAAATTTGTAATTGTTGACTCCTTAACATAAGGCAGAAGCATTGCAGAAGTATCACTAATGCTTAGCTTTCCATTAATTGTTGTAACAACCAAAGGATTCATTTTTGCAAGTGTAACTGCACCATTGGCAATAGAAGGTGCAGGATAGTTTCCGGTTAAATCACCAGCGGCAAGTCCTACAGGCTCTGCAGATAAGGCAAAGGGAACACTTTGTAATTGATTCATGCCTACAAGTGTAAAATTGCTTGCACCGTTTGGATCAATTTCTAATTTAATATACTTTTTTCCTGTAGCCCAGTTAATGGAAGCAATGGTTCCAATAACATTAACACCACCTGGAGCCCCAATTACAATCGTAAACAAACCAACATAGTTGGTTGCAACTGTTTTTGTTTCTTGATAGGTCAATAGACCATTAGCAGCACTATCAATAATGGATAAACGTACTGTTATAGAATGCGTTGATATAGGCTCCCCACTTGCATTTCGGGCAATTCCTTGGTAATTTAATTGTTGCGGTACTTGCGCTATCGCCGAAGCAACCAAAACCAACATACCTAGCATTAAAATATACTTTTTTATCATTGTCTTTCTTTTATGATTTTAAATGCGCCTGATTTTATTTTTTCTCCGTTTGTATTTTCAAGTACCAACTTAATATAATAGACGCCGGCGCTTAATCTGGTTAAGTCTGTTTTTTCAATAAGTTGAAACCCATTTTTATCAATACTTGTGGTGCCTAAAATTTTACCTTCTTGCGTAACTAGTTGAAACATTAGTTTACCAACTGCAAAAGATTGAATATTGATGGTAATGACGCCAACTGCTGGGATAGGGTAAATAATCACTTCTTCAGCAAGCCATGTGGGCCTACTTGGCTTATATAATTTATCAAATGGTTGTAATACGCCGCTAGTAACATTCCAAAAAGTGCCTACCCGATTACTTGGGGACCCATTTCTAGCAAAATAAGTATCAATAAGAGTAGCTTCCCCAACACTCCAATCAATAATGTAAGAGCTAGACACGGTTCCTGTACCGCCACTTGTATTTAAAATTAAGGGGCTTGCTGGAGGAATTACAATTTGGGCAAAAGCATTAATGTAGAAAAAGGAGATAAAAGAAAAGAGTAAAAGTTTTAGCATACACGAAACTTTTAAATGATGCTATGCAGCAAAACAAAAGAAGTGAGGCTAAAATATTTTTTTAATGATAGATTAAATTATTTTCTATGTCGCAAAGCTATAATTACATGTAACATTCATGTATTATCCGCAACAATTAGTGATCTAGAGAATCTATAAATTCGGTGGGAGACTGTTTTTTAAATTTAGCAAATGCTTTGTACATGGTTTGTCTAGAGCCAAAACCAGACATTTTTGCTAATGCCTCAATGGTATATTCTTCGTGCTTTCGATCTCTTAATAGTTCTACTAAATAATCAACCCTGCTTTTATTAATTAAATCGGCAAAACCAAGGCCTGTATTCTTTTTAATAAAAGCGGTGACAATGATTTTGTTTGAGTCTAAATCAACTGACAAATTTTCGATACTAGCTTTTTCTTTTAAATAAAAGTGAGACGTATAAAACGCCACTTCAAAACTGTCTTTTGAGATTTCAACCTTGTTGACATCACTCAAATCATAATGATACCAAGGCGCATTGATACTATGAGGCCTGTAAAGGATGCCTAAAACTAAAACTACAGGAAGGATATGTGTCGAATATACCCCTTTTGTGTACTCATGAATAGGGAGTGTATTTTCAAAAATATACAGTAGGAAACCCAGTATCAAGAGTGTGGTCCAAAAACGCAGTGGCGTATAAAATTGATTCTTTTGTTTTTCAAAAAAACTAGTCTTAACAATAAACCCGCAAAAAAATATAAAATAAGCGGCTAGTAGTATAATTCGAAATATTTTTAAATACAAATTTGTGGTGGATGCAACCGCGTAAAACTGAAAAGCATCGGTATGTAAGAAATAAGTAGTGTTGGGTGTAGCGTATATAGATACTAGTACTATTCCTACTACAGCAGTTAGACCTTCTCCAATAAAAACCCAGGTTGGAATTTTATAGGCATATAAAATGAGTGCAATGTTTAGCACAAACATGGGCATGATATCAATGAGTAGCCTAACAATTGATAATTCTAACTCTGATAAATGCCCTATAAATAATAAGAGATTTACAATACTAGCGAACGTTAGTAGTCCAATAAATTGAACTTTAAGCAATACAGAATGCTTAAAATTTTTGGTAACTTCTAGTATTGAAAAAATGGTAATGAATACAAATGAGAAGTACAGGTAAGGGGAAAAACTCATAAAAGAAAAAACGCTTATATAATGTGAAAGCTATAAACGTAAATATCCTTATGAAAATATTATTTTGTTTAATTTTTTTGACAAAATAGAATCATAATTTGTAACAATCCATAAGTTACAAATGATAATCAATAAGTTATGCTTTGTTATTTTCCCATTCGTAATTGCACACCCATTTCAAAACCACCAGCATTTAAGCCAACAAGTGCTCTGGTAGGTGTTGTATAAAAGCCATAAAACTGCCAGCGGTTGTTTCTGTTATAGTTGAACCCCATGCTAGTAGATTTAGTGGTATGGTACATGGCCATTAATTTTAATGGCTCTTTAAAGCTAATTTCGGCGCCAACATCTGCTATGTTATCATAGTTTTTAACACCTCTGTAGGCAAACTTAGGCGTTACGCTAATTTCATTATTAAGCTTGATATTGTAACTCATAGCAGCGTAAAACAAATTAAAATCCGCTTCTGTAGTGTATGATTTTTCCATACCTCTACGAAGGTTTTGAGCTGATCCTTCTAAAGTAAAATTACGATCAGTGTATACAAAACCCATATCAGCATCTAACATTGCTTCACGGTTGTTAAAGAATATAACAGATGCATCACCAGGTAACGCATTAATTTGACCCATATCAATCATTTGACGGGTAAAGCCAAAAGATAAACCAAGTCTTAAATTAGCGGTTCCTTCTGCGTTAAAATCAACTTTATACGCATAGCTACCCATTACTCTTGTATTGTTAAATAAGCCAGCCGATTCTTTACTAATTAATAAGCCTAATCCAACATTACCCGTAGACTTATAATCTAATGTAAGAAGTTTGGTAGATGGTGATCCAGGAATCGCTTCCATTTGACCCACATAACTAACCGTAGATTTTAAGCCAGTTAGTAATCCAGCACCTGCTTGGGCTGGATTACTAATGTACTTATTACTAAAAAATTGTGACGCTGGAGGATTAATAGAGTTAATGTTTTGAGCTACTGCAACAGCGCTAACAATTGTTAAGCTGATGGTTGCAAATATTTTATTCAATGTTTTCATATTTTATTGATTTGACGTTTTTAATAATTAGGATTATCTAACAATTGATACATAACCTCTAATTGGTAACGCGCCGTCTTTATTAAATTTAATGACATAGAAATAAGCATCTTCTTTTAACTTGGTACCATTAACGGTTCCATCCCACTCGTTGTTATAGCCGCGCTTTGAAAATACTGCTCTTCCGGCTTTATCATACACCATCACTTCATTGTCAGGATACATATCAATGTTTGGTATTACCCACTTATCATTGACACCATCACCGTTAGGCGTTATTAAATTATTAGGTACTAATTTGTAATCAACAATAACGGTTAAGAGTACTGGTATAGTTGCTTGGTAGCCAAAACTATTGGTTACAACTACCGCGTAGGTTGTAGTACCCTTAGGTCTTACATTGATAGTAGCACCTGACCCAACAATACCAGAACCACCTACTGCTACCCATGTGTAATTAATAGCGTTAGCACCTGCCGCACTTAATTGTGCAGTTGCACCAAGGGTAATTAAGTTTGGTGAAGCAGCTGCCACTGGCATTGGATCGATACCTAATTTAAAGGTTCTTACTAAAGTATCAACACCACCATTTGCAACACCGCCATTATCTTTTACTCTTACAGTTACAACCACATCTTGTGGTGTTACAATACCTGCAGCAAGTGTAAATTGTATTTGTGTTCCAACAACATTAATACTACTAAATGTTGCAGGCTTATCAGTACTTACTGTTGTAGTTGTTGATTGCGCTGTTTCTGGACCAGCAGTAATACCTGCTAAGTTTACAACTTGAGAAGTTGATACATTGTATACTCTTCTGTCTGTTATAGCAGTTAATGTTGGTGCTTCGTTTACATCTGTTACACTAATGGTAAACGCTCTTTCGAATGTTAAACCACCAGCATCTGTTACACGTACTCTAACAGCGTAACTATTTTTAGCTTCAAAGTTAAATACAGCAGCTGTGCTAAGCGTAGTACC
>JAGNTI010000129.1 GCA_017987615.1 Sediminibacterium sp.
ATTAAGAAATACAGATCAACTCCCGAAACCAATTGTTAGGTTTGGATGTTGTTATCATTATAAAGTCATTTAATGTCATTTCATATTTAATGTTTAAGCTAGAATATTTAACCATCAATCAATCATACAAAAGGTTTACATAAAAGGTTTCACAAAAGGTTATACAAAAGGTTTTACAAAAGGTTTTCCACAACTGTCCCACTGTTTGTCAATCAATATGTAGGGTGCAACCGCCATTGAACTTCCAACAATACACACAATACAAACTTCCAATCGTTGCCAAACTACCACTGCAAGTTACTGCTTATTGAGCGTGATTTCTACCAACTTCCAGTACTAGAGTGAGTGTAAACAATGAAAAGTAAGTATTAAAACGCTAAATCTCACAATACCCCCGTCCCAAGACTCAACTACCAGGTTGAGTAGCCAAGTATTTTTACAAGATATCAGGAGCATTGCCAAACGCGGATGCAGATAGCCAACTATCATGCTCAGGGCCATATCCAAGCCAACGAACTAAGTATTAAGTGCCACGGCCTCTACGTCTATGAGCAACAATAGTTTCAATTTCATATTCTTCTGATCCGTCAATCAAAATGGGATCAGGTGTAAAAACATCTAAACGATCAGATTCTACAAAAGGACGAAGTAAAGATATATGAAAATTTGGATGTAAACCTTAATCCTACCACTACTAAGGCAATTACAATTTATAATTTACCGGAGATAAAACTTCAAGTACCTTAAAAGGTCCAGCAAAACGTTACTTGAATTTTTTGGAAATTCGAAATTTCAAATTTTAAGTACTTAATAAAACCAAATCACCAACCTCAAATTTACCCGGAGTAGTATGTTTATTCATTTCCCGTGCAATTTATTCAGAAGATTTTTACAAAGCAGACTAAGCTTAATCCAAAGCGTCCTACAACGATTTAACTACAGTAGAAACAGTTTCAACACTTAACGATGGTATAGCTATGTTTAGTGGCGAAACAGGATGTCTACCAAATTGTAAGAAAAAAGGAGAAAAGCCAGTTGCATTGGAAACAGAAGTATTCATAGCAAAAGCTGCTAATGGTAATTTTTCAACCCAATCATCACCCACCGAATTTACAAAACAACGCAACACTTATTCTACTGTGCGATGCTACCTTTCCATAGCACCATTACTTTAAGGTCTATATGCTGTAGTGAAATGTAATTTACAACCCAACTAAGTCATTGTACTTTACCAAAATTTCCCAACAAAACGTGCATCACGATCAGAAATTAATATTTTAGGTACACCATGTTAAGCAATAACGTCACGAATAAACAATTTCGCTAAATCCTCACTACCGCAAGTTTTATTACAAGGTATAAAAATTACCCAACGTGAAAAATGATCAACCACAGAAAAGATAGAATCAAAAGTTTAACTTAAAGGTAAATCAGTTACTAAATCCATTGATACTTGTTCAAATCTATGCGCTGGCACAGGCAAAGGTTATGCTTCACCAAGTTTCTTCACAGTACGATCTTTCTGTTTTTAGCATATAGTACAAGACCGCACAAAATTTCTAACATCATTCTACATCGAATTCCACCAATAATGTTATTGTAAAGTTAAAATAGTTTTCTTTACACCAAAATGTCCAGCAGTTGGTAAATCGTGAGCCAAAGAAATTACTTCAGTAACCATGGTCGTAGGAACCACGATCTGCTGCTTTGCTGTCCAAACGATACCATCAATAACACGAAATTCAGAAGTCTGACCTCGCGCTTGTTGCAAAATCAACCTATCGTTATCCTGCAATGTTGACTCATCAGACCACGCGTTTTTAATTTAAGTTAATAAAGTAGATGCAAAGCCTGATAACGTAATAGAAGCAAGATTTGGTGAACGACTTAAAGCATCTGCAGCTAAATTAGTCTTACCAGCCTTATATTAAACATCCAACTGAAAATCAACCAACGTTTACAACCATCTAGCAATTTTGTCATTATACTATAATGGATTATCCATAATATATTTTAAACTTTTATGATCAGTATATACAACTACTTTTTTACCATAAATGTATCTTCGCCAATGTTTACAAGCATACAAAATAGCTAAAAGTTCACGTTCATATGCAGAATATCTAGATTCAGTATCGCTTAGCCTTTTACTAAAATATGCTACTACTTTACGTTATTAATTTTAAATTTGATATAAAACTGCTCCAACTGCAATTATTGATGCGTCAGTTTCAATCTCAATAGCATCGTCATTGTTAGGAATGCACAGAACAGGTTAGGATACTAAACAATTTCGCAAAACATCAAAAGCTTTTTATTAAGGTTCAGACCATTACCAGTTAATATTTTTCCTGGTTAGATCTGTTAAAGGTTAGGCAATTTTAGAAAAGTTTTTAATATACCTTCTATAATACCCACATAGCCCTAAGAATTATTACACCTGTTTTATTGATCGCGGTACCGGCCACTACTGTATTGCTGTTACTTTCACCGCGTCAGGGTATATACCTTCACCGCTAATAACATGACCAAGAAAATCAACTGAAGATTTGAAAAAATCGCATTTAGATAATTTAACATGTAAACCTTCACTGCTTAATGCTTAAAAAACTTTATTTAAGTGTTCTACATGTTCCTGTTCATTTTCACTAAATATTAAAATGTCGTCCAAATATACTACCACGAATTCATCCAGGTACGGTTGTAGTACAGAATTCATTAAACGTTAAAATGTCCCCGGTGCCCCACTGAGTCCAAATGGAAGTACAGTGTATTCAAATAATCCATAACGACATTGAAATGCTGTTTTATGTTAATCATCAGGATTTAACTCAACTTAGTGATAACCACTAGTTAAGTCCAATTTACTAAATACCTTTGCTTTGCCTAATACAGCTGTAAGGTCGTCAATCAACGGTAGTGGATACTTGTCCAATATCGTTTATTTATTCAAACTTCGATAATCCACGCACATTCTAATTCCTCCTGATTTTTTCTTTACTAATAATATTGGTGCTGCATAATTTGACGTGCTTGGCTTAATCCAACCTTTTTCCAACAGTTCGTGAAGTTACTCCTTTACAATTGCCAGCTCTGCGTGTGACATAGGATATTACTTATGTTTCGGGGCAGGTGCAGCTTCGTTTATGAGAGGAATGTGGTGTTTAATGGTACGATCCTTGGGTTGAGAAGGCTCGGAAAAAATGTGTGGATATTTGTGGACAATTTATTTAATGCGTCCATCTACTTCCTGCTGCTGCTTTCCTTATTCATCATAGTTTCCAAATGCTGTACGACCAATACGTCCTAGTTGCATGTCGTGTTAATCCAGTAGCTGCTGTAACACGCATAGGTAGACTGTACCTGTCTGACGTTAAATACACTTTTCCACGTTATGTAACGTAACCATTTAAAAGTCAAGAGATTTCTCATCAAGTTCCCCGTCAGAAACTATCTTTGAGCCTGATTAAATATTATTGTTGGGAATATTTTAATCAGATGTTTAACCAAATTATGACGGTAATTCAATTAAACCATCTCCACATTTCAAAAATACACGTCTGTCTTTCCAATCAATTTACGGATCGACTTTTTCCAACCAAGAGTAACCTAGGATTATACCAACATCACCAGGTACGACAAAAAACTCCAAAACATCCTCATACTATCCACATTTAAAATTTATTAAAACTGTACTATTACTGATAACGGTACTACCATCAGCTAGACGTACATTGATTTGTGATCGTGGTATCGTTTATAATGATAGTGTACTTGCTAGATAATGACTAATATAATTACAATCAGCGCCAGAATCAACTAAACATGATTATGGTACGTAATTTATTTCACTATTAACCATCAAACTTGGACTAGAAATGTTTGCATTAAGCTTAATAATATTACATTACAACTAATCATACTTAGCTTCAATTATTTCACCCCCTACTGTACTGACATTCGAGGGTGCGTCAGTCAGTTTTTTGGCCCATTAATATTGCTTGATTACTACTACTCACGCTTAAGTTTGTAGCAATTTCTTTTAATATGCCCTTTCTTCCCACAATGAAAGCAGACTGGATTCTACTTTTAAATATTCCCAAGCTCCATCGGTACAGGTCCTGTGTAGGTGCTAGATGACGGTTGGGGTGCAGGTGGTCGTGGATATTATTGTGTATGACGCTATGAGAAAGGTGGACGTGTGTAGCCTTGATAAGAAGTCCCATCTACTATTAGTGCAGCATTCATACATTCTTCTAAAGTTGTATGTTTCCTCAACCTAACTTGAGCCCTTATATGTGGTTTTAATCCAAAAATGTACTTGTGGATCGCCTCAGCTTCTTCCAGATCGGTAATTCTGAGTACTAGGGATTCAAATAGTTCGTTATACTTTGCCACTGAAGACCTCTAGGAGAGAGTTTGCAGCTAATCC
>JAGNTI010000130.1 GCA_017987615.1 Sediminibacterium sp.
GTACATCAGAATAACGAATAACCATCCAATCTGTTTCTGAATCGTTTGCCACAACAACTGGAGAAATATGTTTTGCTGGATATATTTTTGCTGCCGCACCGGTACCATAAGTTCCAATATTTACAACTTTTCGTTTATCAGCAGCATTATACTGATTGTTTAATTCCATAGCAGGGTAATTTAAGCCAGATCCACTACCATTGATAACCGCAGCACCACTGTTTAATGGAGCAAATGCATTACCAAGAGATGAGCCTAAACCAATACCGCCTGCTTTGTACCTAATAGCAAATAAAACTTCTGAATTCATTTCATTTGTAATGGAAAACACGTCTGCATAATTAGCTTGTAATTTATATCCGCTATTCGCAATGACATCTGTCAATAAGGTTGCCGCTTCTGCTTTTCTATTAAGGGTCAAATATACTTTTGCAAGTAACGCTTTAGCAGCCCAACTATTTGCTCTTCCGATATTTGCTGCTGCAATAGCACCAGATTTTGCTTTATCGCCATTGTCAGAAGCATTTTGAAGATCCGCAATAATTAACTTATAGATTTCATCTACAGATGTACGGTTCATTTCTTTAGCCTCTGAAGGAGATAGAGGCTCATGTGAAAGAAATACGCCTCCGTACAAACGAACTAAATTAAAGTAGTGATGCGCACGAATAAATGAGGCTTGAGCTGCCATTAATTTTCTTGAAGCATCTGGTACCGAAATTTTAATTTGATCATAGGTGATTTTACCAGTTGCGGCAGTATAATTAACACCTAAACTATTTAATACCATATTGGTATTTCTAATATTGAAATAGGTGTTAATCCAATAATTATATATGCCTGAATGAGAAGAGCTTGGCATGAATTGATCTAGTTCATTCAGCAAAATATTAGGTGTAGACAAACTACCAGGCGCTCCCTGAATAGCATTATCACTTCTAAGTTCGGTTAAAGTCCACTCGTCATTTAACGGCTTTTGCATACCATTATAACAACCCGTTAATGCAGCGCTAACATCAGATGCATTCGCATAAAAAGTGGCTGTATTTAAATTGGACTGTGGATTTATATCAATGATTTTATTACATCCAGTTGCTGCAACTGCCGATATAAAAAATAAATATTTTACAATTTTCATAATATTTTATTTAGCGTGTTTTTAGAAATTGATATCTACACCAAAAATGATTGTTTTAGGTACAGGGAAACTACCTCTTTGATATCCATCTATAAGAGAAGATGCATAAGGCCCAGAATTTGAACGTCCTTCTGGATTTAATGCGCGGTAGTTGTCAGCCATTTTGAAATACATATTTTGAGCAGACATAAATACTCGCAATGAACTTAATTTAAAACGCTTCGCTAGTGCTCCAGGAAGTGTATATCCTAAGTTCATTTCACGTAATGAATAGTATGACGCATCTTCAACAACATAATCCGTTAACATCCAGTTAAAGCCAATGGAAGAATAAGGGGTTTTTCCATCACCCGGATTGTTTGGACTTACCCATCTATTTGTATTGTAGGCTCTGTGGTAACGCTTTAATTCAATATAGTTTGGATCTCCATTGATTAAGCTACCGCCCTGAACACCTTGGAAAGTAAAACTAAAATCAAAAGCTTTGAAATTGATGGTATTGGTAAGACCCCATGTAAAATCTGGATACGGATTGCCAATAATTGTTCTGTCATTATTGTCTAACACTTTATCTCCATTAACATCTACAAGTTTTAATCCTCCAGGCGTAAACACCCCTGTCATTGAACTTGACAAACCAGCTGCTCTTGCTGCATCAATTTGAGCTTGAGACAACCAAACACCGTCTGTTTTAAAACCTAAATATTGAATCAATGGATCACCTACATTGTTTCGATACACTTCGGCACGCTCTCCTTGATTTAATAAATAAGCCTCTTTACCTAGCTCTAATATTTTATTTTTTGTAGCAGAAAGGTTAAATGAAGTTGTCCATTTCAAGTTTTTATTAGAAACATTTGTAGTACTAATATCAAACTCATACCCTTTATTTTCTAGGCTACCAATATTGTTCCAGAATAACGGAACACCTGTGAATGCCATTGAAGACTGTTGCAATAATAGCTTATCTGTTTGTGATTGATATACATCAAAAGAAATATTCACCTTATTTCTAAACAAAGAAACATCTACACCAAAATTCTTTTGAAATGTACTTTCCCAAGTAATATCCTTGTTTGCAATAATTGTAGATGAAGTTGCCTGACCTGATACAAGTGTACCCGTACCAGCACCCAATGGGTAGTTAGCAGCGTAAAGCAAATCTAGGAATCCAAAATCTAGGATTCTATTATTACCAGACACCCCATAACTAGCTCTTACTTTTAATTTGCTAATGAATTTTACATTCTTCATAAACTTTTCATCAGAAGCTACCCAACCAAGCGATACTGACGGAAAATTACCCCATTTGTTACCAGGGCCAAAATAAGAACTACCATCTGTTCTAAAACTTGCAGATACTAGGTATTTATTATTGTATCCGTAATTTACTCTACCCAATACAGATACTAAACCAATTTGATTTTTTGTACCTACAGTTCCTGGCTTATCTACAGTTGCAGCAGTATTTAATGTGCGAATATTGTCTGATGGGAAGTCAAGACCTGTAACCCTTTCAGACGAAAGCATTGTTTTTTGACCAGTAAAACCAACCAATGCATTAATACTATGCTTATTGATATTTTTTGTATAGTTTAATGTGTTTTCAGATAATAAATCGATGTAAGAAGTATTGGTATAAACACCTTTACTTACGATCCCATCCCCTGTTGCATTTCTATTTGCCCAGTTTAAACCATAACCTGCATTACCATAAACCGTTCCTAATGTTTTAAAGTCTAAACCTGGTAATAGATTTATTGTTAAATCGCCCGAAGCTTGCAAACGATAAGTCTTAAAATAAATATCCTGATTCATTACAGAAGAATACGGGTTGTTTTGTGCAGATGCAAAAGGATCTACAGTACCAACAGACTTCCAATATGAGCCATCTGGCATCAATCCCTCATAACGCTGTGCAGCAAAATGTCTAGGCTGCGCATAATCACCTGCCTGAATAGATGCATATTGTGGATTTTGTCTAACCCATGCCGCAGATTTTTCGGTATGGTAAACATTTAAAAATGTTGGAAATCTCGCAAAGTTTGTAAAGTTTTCTGAAGGCGATGTTTTTACATCAAATGACGGATTCACGTTCAATGTTAACTTTACTTTTTTGCTAAATGCAATATCCATTTTGGTACGTAAGTTAAAGCGCTCGAATCCGCTTTTAATCATCATCCCTTCTTCGTTCTGATAGCCTCCTGAAACAAAGTATTTAATGCCTTCTTTTCCACCACTAGCACTTAATTCAATATTTCTAAAAATACCAGTTTTTAAAGCCAAGCCTTGATAATCTTCTGCACCACCCATGAGCGCCTGCTCGATAATATAAGAAGCCCTTTCCGGCTCGGTTGCAATACCTGTAATAGATGGTGGCGCTATAGAAGGATCCACTTTTCTCATTTGTCCTTCTTTAAAGAGCATGCTTACATACTCCGAAGTAGTCATGATATCGTATTGTTTATAGGCATTTTTATTACCAATAGAATACTTGAAACGGTAATTTGTTTTTCCTAATTTCCCGCTTTTTGTTGTAATTAAAATTACCCCACTCGCACCTCTTGAGCCATAAATCGCAGCAGAAGCCGCATCCTTTAAAACTTCAACAGATTCTACGTCTGCCATATTAATATATTGCAAACCATCAGGTACTGGCTGGCCGTCCACAACTACTAGTGGGCTACCACCTGCATTGATAGAGCTTATACCTCTGATATTAATTTTTGGAGCAGCGCCCGCTTCTGATGAAATGTTTTGAATTTGCACACCTGCAATTTTACCTTGAAGCGCTTGATCCAATCTAGCTACTGGAGCTTCGTCTAAACGTTCGTTTTTGTATTTAGAAACAGCGCCGGTTACATTTGACCTTTTTTGAGCACCATAACCAATTACAACCACTTCAGAGCTCTCAGCAATTGAAGTGCTCATGGAAACATTAATAACATTTGATTTTCCAATTGTAACAGTTTGTGTTTCAAATCCAACATAAGAAAACAATAAAGTAGTAGTACTAGCTTTAACAGTAATACTAAAAGTACCGTCTGCTTTTGTAACAACACCTTGTGCACTTTTGTCGGCAACAATTGATAGGCCTTCAAGTGGAGCACCTGTTTCTTTGTTAATAACCTTTCCGGTTATTTGTTTGTTCTGCGCAATTACTGAAGAAGTAATAAATAGAAGCAACAGAAAAACTAAACTTCTGATTTTTTTCATATGGCAATTTTAAATTTTAAATAGATTTTATATGGTTTAATAAATAATTTGAAG